>CAYYIR010000093.1:0-7558 GCA_964471995.1 uncultured Nitrospina sp.
TTTGACTTAAAACCTGATTTATACCATAATTTTAATTTTTCAAACAATTCCTAATTCCCTAAATTAATTGACCAAAAAATTTTTTACCCGTCTAGAGGATGATCTAAATAGCCGTAAAGATAAATATCTTTACAGAGAACCCGGACTGTATAAAAACTACCAACACAATCTGGCTTCCAATGATTACTTTCAATTACGTTCTCATCCAAATGTAATTAATGGAATAAAAAAGGCCTGTGAAAAATATGGTTCAGGGAGCGGTGCCTCCCCTCTTCTTTCAGGCTTTCTGCAATGTCATCAGGATTTATTGGATGAAATTCTAAATTGGAAAAAAAAACCATCAGGTATGCTCTTCAATTCTGGTTTTGTTGCCAATCAAGCTCTATTAAAACACTTACCGGGGAAAAAGGATTTAATCCTCGCTGACAGGCTCATTCATCATTCCTTGGCGCAAGCACTTTTGCAAGGCCCTGCCAAATTCAAAAGATACGGTCATTTGGACATGCAGGAGTTGGAAAAACTACTCAAAAAATATTCCAAAGATTTCGATACAATTTTTGTAGTTACAGAGAGTGTGTTCAGCATGGATGGAGATTATCCCGATTTAAAGAATTTAGTGGAATTAAAAAACAAGTTTCCTTTTTTATTAATACTTGACGAAGCACACGGAACAGGAGTATTTGGTAAAAATGGAGGTGGCTTGGCTGAAGAAATGGGTGTTTTACCAGAAGTAGATATTTTAATTGGAACCTTTGGAAAGGCCTTAGCAAGTATGGGAGCCTATGTACTGGCAAACAATTCGTCGGTTATAGATTATTTAACTAACGTAGCTGGTGAATATATTTATTCGACTTTTTTAGCACCATCCCAAGTAGGAGCTGCTCATGAAGCGATAAAACTGATAAAAGATTTTGATAAACAAAGAGAAAAAATCAGGAAATTATCAAAATATTTTAGAAAATCTTTAAATCAAAATTCTTTTTTATTTGAATCGCCAATTATTCCAATTTTAATTAAAGATCCAATGGAGACAATGGTTTTAAGAGATCGGTTATTAGAAAAAGGATTTTTAGTGGGTGCAGTACGCCCACCCACTGTTCCAGGAAATACTTCTCGGCTCAGAATCTCTCTTCACACCGGTGTGAAAGAATCATTAGTGGACGAACTAATACCCTTGTTAGATACATGGAAGAAAAACTGACGATAACAGCTATATCAGGTTGGGCGATTCCCAAAACTTGGTTTGCGGATCAAATAAAGAAAGCATTTCCAAATGCCAAGATCCAAGTTGTGTATCCTGAAAATCCAGACAAAAAGGAGGAAGCAAGGTATATATTGAATCGATATCAATCCAAACTTTTCATTGGGTATTCATTAGGAAGTCTCTGGCTTTTAAAATATCAAAATTATTTACCTCAAAGTTGCGACAAAGCTATCCTTGCACCCATTTTAGCCTTCTTGAATAAAGTTAATTTAGGGGGTAAAACATCAGAAGGCCAATTAAAATATTTGATTAAGATACTTAATGGTAGTTTAAGTAAAAAAGAGGTTTTAAAAGATTTTTTTTTTCATGCGGATCTCCCTTACCCAGAAACACAAATTGATGATGTTCCGGACAGAAAAATCTTAATAAAAGGCCTAGAATTTCTTAAAAATAATTCTGTAACGGGTAAAGAAACTAAAGATTTTTTGTCGATTATAGGCGAAAATGATAATTTTATTGATGCAGATTTATTAAAAAAGCATATTCCACAATTAAAAATTATAGAGAATGCTGGGCATTCACCCAATCATTTATTAATGCATTTAGCAAAAGCATTAAAATTAAGTAAGTGATTCATATTTTTTAACTTTAGTCTTCCTTGAACATTGAATTCACTAAACTATTTACCAGAGATAGAAGTCAAAATAATAAAAAGTTTCTCAAAGTATGCTCGATCCTATGATCGTTACGCCCTTTTACAGAAATCGATGGCGGAAAGGCTCGCCTCCTATTTACCACAAAAGCTTCCTCCCAAAATTCTTGAATTAGGTTGTGGAACGGGAGTTTTTACAAGGCATTTATTAACTATGCCTATAAATAAACTGGCGTTAAATGACATATCTTCTGTCATGATAGATACCTTAAAGTCAAAATTGATTATTCCGAGGAATACCCAATTTATAGTAGGTAATGCTGAAAGAATATCCTTAGGCAAAACCGATCTAATCTGCGCCAATGCAGTGTTTCAATGGTTTCAAGATACAAAAAAAGCCTTAGCCCATTTAAAGAATTCATTGAACGATAATGGAACCATACTGTTTAGTACTTTTGGCCCGGAAACACTTATTGAATTTCGTGAAGCGGCAAATTTAATTAATCCCATCAATTTGTATTCAGTAAAACAATGGAAAAGCTTTTTCAAACAAATTGGATTCAAATTAAACACATTGGATGTGGAAAAAAGAAAAGTATTTAATCCAAACACCCTTAATCTTTTAAAAAATCTTCAGCAGATTGGTGCTACCCCTATTAAAATGTATGACGTTGGGAATTTAAGAACACTTATAAAGGAATATGATAAATACTTTTCAACCGACCAGGGTGTTTATTCAACTTGGGAGCTATATTATTTTTCCATATCCCATTAAAATGGCATTGCTAGCAATTTAGCCTCTGCTCAAACATTCCGTAAACATATGACAGCAGAAATACTTGAAAAAAACATTTCTTTATTAAAAGCCCACCATCGAAAAGCCTACGAAGTTTTAATGGGGGTAAAGAAATCTTCGAACTACGTTGTTCCTTTTTCACAATCCGGACACCCCACCCTTGTTCACATAGATCCAAATGGACGGAAAAAATTCTTACTCAGCAAATATGATCCCTTAAAAGAAGCCGAAAAATTAATTAAAATTTTAAGGGTTGAAGATCATACGAATTTCATAATATTGGGTATGGGTTTGGGCTATCAAATTTCCGAATTACTAAAATTAGTTCCTGAGTTCTCCAAGATAATAATAATAGAAAATGATACAGAGCTTTGCAGATTAGCTTTTGAAAAAATAGATTTGAGCGAAATCTTGCTTCATTCAGGTGTTAATTTCATCTTTCCAAACGAACCTACAGATATTCAAACCCATCTAGATGAAGAAAAATTTAATTTATGCATTAATGGCTATTGCCTGATTCAACAAAACGCACTATCTGAAGTTAATAGGGGAAAAAGCAATAAACTACTTTCAGGGATAAAAAATTTCCTGCAAGAGAGCACCATAAATTTAAAAACTCAAAAAGCAAAATCTAAAATTTTCTGTAATAATATTTCTAAAAATTTTAATAATATTATTTCTAGTGTAGGAATAAATTCCTTAAAATCTTCCTTTACCAATATCCCAGCTATAATTTGTTCGGCGGGCCCCTCACTAGACAAAAATATTCAATTAATTAAATCAAAACGTAATAATTTTGTTTTAATTTCTGTTGCTACCGCTTTAAAAACCCTTAACGCAAATAAAATAACACCTGATTTTGTTGTAGCCATTGATCCTGAAGAGATTACTCTTCAGTTTTTTGACTTTCACAATCGATCACCAGACTCGTGGCTTGTTTATAATCCTGTTGTACCATCACCTATTCCTGAGTTCTTTACAGGAAGATGTCTTGTTTATGACTCAACAAATAAACTTGCTCAATGGTTACAAAAAAACATAGGTGAAAATGGCGATTTAGGCAAAATATTCTCAGTTGCACACGCAGCATTCCAATTTGCTGACTTCATTGGATGCTCTCCAAAGATATTAGTTGGTCAAGATTTCGCATTTGATAGGAATCGCCTTCACTCGAAAAGTTCATATTACTCTCAAAAAATGGAAGATAGCATTAATCAATATGCAACATTAAACTTATTGAACCAACAAAACTTCCATAAATATTCGAACAATATTATTGACAGACAAGGCATATATTCGGAACCATTATTTACAACAGTTTCTCTTGATACCTACGCAAATGTAATTTCTGATACTGTGAAGGCAAATCTAAATACTTGCAATGCTACAGAGGGAGGAATAGGAATAAATAAAGTTGCTAATATTTCCCTTCGGGAGGCAATCAGTGTTTATTGCGGTGCCAATGTTTTCCAAAAAGTAAATCATACCCTGAACTCTCTTGTTCCTAAACAATATGATCTTCAAGAGACAGCCATTTCCTCTCAAAATCAAAAAATTTTATTAAATTCGATCTTAGATACTCTAAATAATATGGAAGAGAGCATAGTAACCGTTTCAACAATAACGGAAGATATCAAGAGAGATTTTATTCATAATATGGATGGATTAATAAAAAACTTATTGAAAGACAAAGAAACCACATTATTACTCCAAGATTATAATTTTTCAGGTTTTTCTATCTGGAATCAAAGAACAAATCAAATCTTAAAGAAAAGAAATTCGATAGACTCAAAAATGTTGATGGATGAGGAATTTAAAAGAGACTATGACTTTCTTAAAGTTTTAAAGGATTCGGTGAGATTTAATATTTTAGCATTTGATTTGATTTTCAAGGAAGCCAGCACGGTTTAAATCTTTTCCAACTAACTTATAACCCCACCAAGACTTAATTCGTTATTCGCTTAAAAGCTTTTCTAACTCTGTTTCAAGCCCAAACCCAGACCCAAACCACTTGCCGCGTAGGATTCCATGCTTATCAATTAAGATCGTCGAAGGAGTTCCTCTTAATTGGTAATTCTCAAAAGTCTCGGCAGTATATTTTTTATTCATGTAATAAGCCATCACCTGATCATTTATTTTTTTTTGGGTAGACCCAGGTAACTGAGAAAAGTTTGGAAAATCTCTATCTATCATTTTTTTTGCTTTATCCTTGGCATTTAAAGGATCTTCTGGGTGAATTTCATCCCAGGCAATGGGAAAAGGTATCTTGTAGGAAAGATAATTGTCTTCAAGCATTCCCTGATTATTCAATGAATATAAGGTATCTCCAACCACCTCACCCTGACCAATTAGTTTTCTTAAATTTTCTAAATTATTCCATTGAAAATCTTCGAATGCCGTTGCCAACCCCCAAAAAAGAATAGGCTCGTACTTGTATTTCTTATAGCATTCAATAAATTCCGGAAACCCAGCAGTAAAGCATCCCGGGCAATTAACCTGAAATACTTTGATAACAATATTTTTTCCCTTTTCCTGGCTTATATTTGAAGGTTTTCCCTGAACCCATTCGGCTATATCAAGGTCGGAAGCGGGTTCATTAATTTGAGGCATGGGCAGATTCTTTACCTATACTATTTATTAAATGATCAATCATTGGCTTCATCCTCTCTGGTGGATTTTTAGAAAGTGCCTCATTTAACAAATAAAGTGCCCTACTCTTTTCTCCCTGCATGTTATCAATAATTCCAAGCATCACATAAGAGTTGATACCTTTATCGCCCATGGAATAATCATCGATGATTTTTTGAAAATGTTTTCTAGCCTTAGGATATTTCTTCAATCTGTAATAGGAGGAACCCATGCCGAAATGAATATTATCCTGCAAAAACATAGGTGGGTTTTGTTTACCAAGCCTATTAAATAGCTTGATACTTTTTGAGTATTTTCCTTCACTGAAAGCCTTCATGGCGGAATTGTAATCTGTAGTAGAAAAAATAACAGGAGGTTTAACCACAGAAAGTTTTCTTAGTTTTTTCCTCTGCTCTTCATAATCAGCTCGAGCTTTTTTCAAGTCGGACTGCATTGCTTTATTACGGTCAATTTCTTTTGAAATTTGCTTGGAAAAATTTTTCTCGGTAGACGTAATACCTGAGTCGGTTTTTCTTATTAGCTCAGCCATGGCCACTTCTTGTTGTTCCAATGAGTCTTGATTAACAAATAGTCTTTCAACTTCTGTTGCAAGATTATCCAGATCTCTTTGTGTTTGCCTTCTTTCGGCAAGCTTTTCTTCATCAGGCGGAGTCCATACGTGCATTTCTGATGGGTTTGCTGACCAATTTGTAGGTGCCGATGGTAAGTAACCTCCACAACCTGACAAAAAAATGCCAAAAATTATTACAAAAAATATCTGAAAAATACTTTTCATATGAACTTAAAGTAATATAATTTATAATATAACTAATTTAATTCTATCGAAAATCCCCTTAATTTTCAACTCTTTACAAAAATGAAAGATTATTACTCTGTACTAGAAATCAAAAAAGGTTCTTCTGACGATGAGATTAAAAAAGCTTATCGTAAGTTGGCAATGAAATATCATCCCGACCGCAATAAAGGCGATACCAATGCCGAAAACAAGTTTAAGGATGTCAGTGAAGCCTATGCCGTCTTAAGCGATAAAAAAAAGCGCCAGCAATACGATCAGTTTGGCTCAGAGGGCTTTCATCAAAAATTTTCTCAAGAAGATATCTTCAGGGATTTCGATATCAATGAAATTCTTAAAGGTTTTGGATTTGGTTCCGGTTCTGGGCCTGGGACAGGGAATCCTTTTCAAGGGAATCCTTTTGGGGGATTTGGTAACCCCTTTCAAGGTCAGCAGCGACCAACACCCCCTCCCCCGCCACTTGTAAAAGACCTTTCTGTAAGTTTTGAAGAGGCTGCATTGGGAGCCCAGCGCAACATTTCCATATCAAGAAATGGGGTTGTTGAAGAAGCAAGTATTAAAGTTCCGGCAGGAATTTCTAATGGCAAAGTGCTACGCTTGAAAGGAAAAGGTCACTCAGACCCCCATGGAAAAAAACAAGGGGATTTACATTTAAAAGTTCAAATTCTCCCTCATTCAATTTATAGAAGAGAAGCACAAAACGTAGTAATAGACGCAGAAATTAAATTGACCGATGCGATTTTGGGTACCACTATCGAAGTCGAAACATTAAACGGCATTAAAGGGGTCAAAATTCCCGCCGGGACACAAAATAATGCTAAGTTGAGATTAAAGGGTGTCGGAATTAAAACCTCGTCCGGAAAACAAGGCGACCAATTGGTAAATATTAAAATTGGGATCCCAAAAAAGCTGACAGACGAACAAAAAAAGCATATTGAATTTTTAAGGGGCACCGGTATTTAAATAACCAGGGATTCCTTTTGACAAATAAAATAAGTCTATTTCGATATATATAATTGATTTTTTAAATGGAGTAAAAGGTGGCCAAGGTATTTTTCAAAACAGATAATGTCGAGCATGAGGTGGAAGATGGGACACCCCTCATAGATTTTTGTGATGATGTAGATGTATCTCTTTCATTCGGTTGTACTGAAGGGACTTGTGGAGTCTGTGAGGTGACCATCCTTGAAGGAAGAGAGAACCTTTCTCGTATCACCGATGAAGAAAAGGATTATTTACTGGAGGAAGACCTCGAAGAAGGTATGCGGCTGGGCTGTCAAGTCAAGGTAAGAAAAGGAAACGTAACCCTAAAATGGAAAAAGGTTAAAGGGTAGTTACTAATAGTTTCTCTCTATAACCTCTGTTAAGCCAAGTAATTGTAGAACACAGCTTTGAGGCTAAGGGGCTATCGATAGCCCCGAAGACTTTAGTACACCTCTATATCTTACCAACTACCGCGCGCGT
>CAYYIR010000093.1:7568-7851 GCA_964471995.1 uncultured Nitrospina sp.
AAAACTCCTTTATTATATGTTTTAAATCAAATCAAAGCATATAGAAAGGATCTTATCAAATTATCTGTAAACTAAATAATAGCTATATTTTTATATAACTAAAAGTGCCTATTAAAATTATTTTGGATCATTATAATATTGCAATAAAATTAATAATATAAATAAATTCTACAATTTAACCGAAGAGGTTATCGAACTTGACTTAAATAATAACTCTGCTAAACTTAATTTGTTACTTAACTCTTTTAAATAGTCCAGAGAGGCTATAAAGGGAAAAATCATG
>CAYYIR010000094.1:0-7845 GCA_964471995.1 uncultured Nitrospina sp.
ATTGGGACTTTAGGAATGTTCTTAAATTTTCTAATCGCCTCCATGGTTAGTCGGATTACCGCCCCGCCACCACAAGATATAAAGGATATGGTTGATGATATTCGGATCCCAAAAGGTACTAAAACCTCTTATCAACCCCATTAGAATTAAATTAATGGTAAAAAGATAGCTTATTTAATTAAATCAGGGCTGGTAAATAGCCTAAATCATTTTTGAATATATTTTTGGAGAAAAAATATATTATGAAAAAAGTTAGTCTGATTTCCATCCTGCCGCAAATACTTTCCAGCCATAAAAAATGGTTTACTTCTAAGGGTAAAGAAGGAATTTTTGCTGATCTTAGTGAAGAAGATTTGCGGGAAGGAAATTTTCGGAATTGTAATTTAGTAGAAGCAAACTTGCAAGCTTCAGATTTATCTTATGCAGACTTCACCGATTCTGACCTTCGTGGGGCAAACCTTTTGGAAACCCAACTAAAAGGGGCTAAACTTGAAAATGCTAACTTTGAAGAAACGGATTTGATGTGGGCAAATTTGGAGGGAGCCAATTTAGAAAATACAAGATTTGATGGAGCCTACTTACAGGGTGCAAACCTCAAAGGCACTGGAATCACCCTGGCACAAATAGAATTTGCCTTTACAGATGAAGACACTCAACTTCCGGATGACATTCACTAGCCTTTCTAAAATCCATACTAATCCTTAAAAATCGACGACACGTTCTGTCCATTCCGGATGATCTATAAAAAGATTTCTATTCCCCTGAATACCTTCAATCCTGTCATTGCGTCTTTCTTCCCATTTATCGGGAGGATCATCGAAATGCCATTTTCTCATTAAATCCTCAAGGTCTTCACTTAAAGAAATTTTATATTGGTAGGACATGTAAAAATAAGCGCGAGCTATATCACCTCTTATATTCAAAGAAGGGCTTTCTCCAGAACAAAATTGATATTCCCACATACCACCAAAGTCGAAATTTTCGTCTATTGAAGTAAGATTATTAACAACAGGAAAAATATTATGCATATCCGATTCCATTTTTTTAAATTTTGGAGAAACTTCGGAACAACACTGTGCGCCTTTAGCTTTAAGACCATTGGAACGCGCGCACAAATTTTTCGTCCAACACCTGAGAGGTTCCCCAAATATATGGATAGGCATCATGGATACCCATTCCAGGGTTCTAGAAGTTTTGTTCTCCAAAGTAACTTTACTGTCATTCGCACAGATATTTGGAAACACCTGTTTTATTTTGTCAAAAACGCAGCCACAATGGAAGGTTCGCAATTTTCCAGCAAGCTGATAAATTCTATTCAACTGCTTTTCAGCTGTTTCTCGACTTACCAAAGAAGATGGTTGAAATTTACTACGGTCCAATTCCTGTGAATAACCTGAGTTAAAAAATCCTCCAATTCCATTTATTAAAATTATTAAAAGAAAAACTAAACAGCGCATAATGTATTTATATTGTTTCAACTATCAGAATTTGTATGGCATTTTAAATCTTATTAGATCTTGAACTTATATTTGCAAGCTAAACTTTCCTGAATATTGCAGATAAGAATACCAAATAATCGTATCACTTCTTCACTGATTGTTCCCACACCGCCTTAATGAGGGAATTCGTTCTATGAACCAGATGACAATGCTTGCATCCTTTTTTACCTAGTAAACTAATATTTTTCCAAAATTTCCCTGGGTTTGGTTTTTCAGAACTGAGCTCCTTATTTAGTTCGTTTAGCGCAGTATCAATTTCGGGGCCAACATAAAATCGTTTTGCATCCTGAGTAATATGACATTTAGTACAAGTTGATTTAAGTTCCATGAATCGTGACTTGAACACTTTTAAAGCTTTTGCGGCACGATTATACTGTCCTTCCCCAAAGTTAACAGTCACAGTTTTAAAAGAAGAAGAGATGCTTCCCATATAATCATCAAATGTAGTTTCTTTTTCACTGATCGGATCGGTCACTTTAATTTTATGAAAACTAGGCCAATGAAACTTTGCCCAAACAGATACTTGTTGTTCTGCATGACATTTTCCGCAAGTTTTACCCAATCCTCCCGAAGCTTTTCCTGCTTTGGCAATATCGTGGGTCTTTGCGGCGTTTGCAAAAGTTTCTACGGCTTTGATATCAAAATATTCTTCCCATTCCGGAACCATCTCCGATGTCTTTTTATATTCTTCTACTAACTTGTCAGCATGTTTATCAACATTTTCAAAGTCGTTTTCTTTGAGGTTTATGAAAACACCACCGAAGTGAGTGCTCATTTTATGCATTTGCTGAATCCATTTAGATTGTTGACTTTCTGGCGGATAATATTTGCTCAAAGATTTGGGCGGCTCTTTAAGAATCATTTCTCCCGCAGTCACTGGAAGGACTGAGCAAATAATAAGGGCAATGACAACAAAAAGATTTTTGAAAAATTTCATTAAATAGCTCCTCATTTAATAAATTATCTATCTGGTCATCGTCTTTGAAAAAACCTCTGTTTTTTCTTTAGACCACGCTGGCTGGTACTTTAACTCCACAACCGCTTTTGAAACAGGATCAAAAAGGCGATATCGGTAATTTATTTTTTTATTATATGGCAAAGCAGTTTCTTGCTGCGGTGCAATGATTTCTTTTGCCCTATCTACTTCTTCTGTTCCGTTAAAAAATTTTATGTACATGTAAAGTCTTGGGTCGCCATTATCGGCAGTGGGAACAAAATGTGGTATGGTTTGATTTTTAAGACTGATGTTGAAAAAATTTGCTTCCCACACCGTCTCAAGAACCACATCCTTTTCAGTTATTTTACCATGCAAAAAACGATGGTCACCGACCCATCTTTTTTTATGTAATAGATTTAGTCCTGCTTTTTGGGTCAACCTACTTTTTTCCCGAGGCATATGACAATCTTGACAAGTGTCTTCTACTTCATTTGCCTTCCATTCTTTAAATGTTTTCTGGTGACAGGAACTACAAAAATTCGAACGTACGTAAATTGGATTACGAAAAGTTGGATGCGGTGGTGCTAATAGGTCATAAGGTCCATGTATTTTATTTTCGATAAAATGACAGGGTACGCAATAAATGCCTTGATCGCGAAGGTCAGTTCTGGGCTCAGGTTTTTCACCTTGGATAGATTGTGGGATATGACAAGGAAGACATTTTTCTTTACTGCGGTTTTCAGATGCTTCTATAAATGTTTGACTAGTCCATGAAACCGAATGGCGACTTTCTTTCCAAGCTTCAAAAATATTTTTATGGCATTCGGAGCATTTTTTTGCTGATGGCCTTTTAAGAATTTCCTGATCACGAACCAACTCCAAAGCTATCTCTGGAATCCATTCAAACCTTTCGTTGATAAGGAAATAAGCAAATGCAATTCCGGAAATCCCTATTAGTCCAACACCAATAATTAAATCGAATACTCGAGAAAAATTTTTCATAAGGTTTTCCCATTGTTACATATCGCTAATATTATTTAAATCCCGGAAAAACCTTCTTTATTAAAATTACATGTGCTTACTATGGTTATATTTTGGGTGTTTCTTCTTGTTTTTATAAAACTGTGAGACTGGTTTTCTAGAATTGTTTTAGGAAGCGAAGATCATTTTCAAAGAACAAACGGATGTCATTGATACCGAATTTAAGCATTGCGATACGTTCGATGCCTAGACCAAATGCAAATCCTGTCCATTTTTCAGGATCGTAATTGACGGATTGAAAAACGGCGGGGTCTACCATTCCTGCTCCAAGAATTTCTAACCACCCTGTCTGCGAACAGACTCGACAACCTTTACCATCACAAATCACACATTGAATATCTACTTCTGCGCTAGGACAAGTAAAAGGAAAAAAACTGGGCCGAAAGCGGATTTTTGTATTCTGGCCAAAAACCTCTTGAAGAAAAATATTCATGATCCCTTTTAAATGACTGAAGGAAATACCGTCATCAACCATCAAGCCTTCAATTTGATGAAACATCGGTGTGTGCGAAACATCTGAATCGCAGCGATAAACTTTCCCTGGTGCAATAATTCGTAGGGGCGGCTCCCTATTTTCCATCACATGAACTTGGACAGGTGATGTATGCGTACGCAAAACGGTTTTATCTTCTAAATAGAAGGTATCTTGCATATCTCTCGCAGGATGATCTTCAGGAATATTGAGAGCTTCAAAGTTATAATAGTCGGTTTCTATTTCGGGCCCCTCTTCTATCTGAAATCCTAACCCGAAAAATATGGAAGTAATTTCTTCCATAACCTGGGTAATAGGGTGCAGAGTACCATTCAACTCTTTCCTTCCCGGTAGAGTAGTGTCGAAAGTTTCTTGAAATTTTTTAGAGGACTTGGGACTAAGACAAGCCCCCTTGCTATTGATTTTATTTTCAATATGTTGCTTTAGAAGATTAATGTCTTTTCCAAGCTTGGGCTTTTCGCTGGGAGAAGCATTACGTAATTGCTTCATCAGCTCCTGGAGTTGACCTTTTTTCCCTAGAAAGCTTATTCGGATTTGTTCGAGTTGTTTTGAGTCGGAGATTGACTCTAAGTGGGAATCGAAGTCCTGCTGAATTTTATTGATATTTTCAATCATTCAGGTTTTCGACCAGCGCCCCTCAAAAAAGAGGGGCTATTGAAGTATTGATACCTATGCACCGCATGGATATTTATGCAAGTTGCGCGCGAGCAGTTTCGGTCAAGGTTTTAAAGGTTTCCTGATTATTAATGGCGAGATCAGATAATACTTTACGGTCTAATTCTATTTGGGCTTTTTTCAAACCATACATGAATTGGCTATAGTTCATTCCTTCAGCTCGAACAGCTGCGTTGATCCTGGCAATCCAGAGTCGACGGAACTCTCGCTTACGGTTTTTTCTATCGCGATAAGCATAACAAAGACCATGCTCAACAGCTTCACGAGCTTTGCGAAACGCAGTGCTACGAACACTTCTATAGCCCTTGGCCATCTTTAATATTTTTTTTCGTCTTCTTCTTGAAACCGTCCCATTTACTGCACGTGCCATTCTCTAAATTCTCCTTTTCTCAGTTTGGATTCGGCTCCAAAACTGCTTTTCCTGTTCGAGAGTTAATAGGGGATTAATACTTTAATGCGTTTTGCATCGGCAGGGGCCATGATGCTAGATTTACGCAAATTCCTTTTTCGTTTTGTAGTTTTGGTCGTTAAAATATGGCTGGTGAAAGCACTATTTTTTCGAATTTTACCACTGCCTGTTTTTTTAAACCTTTTGGCAGCCCCCCTATTTGTTTTGATTTTTGGCATTGTTAACTCCGTTTGCTGCTTATTCGTTCTTAGGCGCCACTGTTTCGGTACCTGAATCTTCTGATGTAGGAATTTCTTTATCCGCCTCCACCTTTTCTACTTTTTTTAATTCCGTTTTTGGATTCTTTGGTTGAGTTCCTTTTTTTGACTTAACATTTTTAGGAGCCAGTATCATGACCAAAGTCCTACCTTCCTGTTTGGCCTCTTGTTCAATAACAGCGATGTCTTCCGTTTTTTCTGCGATTCGCTCTAAAACCTTCTGACCGAATTCACGATGTACAATTTCTCGCCCCTTAAAGAAAATGACAACCTTTGCCTTGTCACCATTTTCCAAAAATCTTTGCACATGTTTTAGTTTAAAATCAAAATCATGTTGATCGGTATTAGGCCTAAACTTGACTTCCTTCACATGAACAATTTTTTGATTCTTTTTTGCTTCGTGGGCCTTCTTGCTTGCTTTATATTTATGCTTACCGTAATCCATTATACGGCAAACTGGCGGATTTGAATTAGGTGCTACTTCAACAAGATCCAGATTGCGATCTTCTGCCATAGCTATGGCTTCCTCGGTAGGAATAGTGCCTAACGCCTCTCCATCATCTAAGATGACGGCTACTTCCCTGACCCGAATCATTTTATTGATACGTTGTTTCTTGTTAATTTAAAACTTCCCTTACAAAAGAATTAATCAATATTCTAAATCAATGGTCCGTTTTGTTACGGCTTCATTAACTTCATCTAAAAAAGTATTCAAATCAAGATTTCGCGTTTCCTTGGACCGTCTTCTACGAACACCTAACGTGGAAGATTCTACTTCCTTATCCCCTAAAACAATCATATATGGGATTTTCTGTAGTTGGGCCTCGCGTATTTTGAACCCAATCTTCTCATTTCGCAAGTCTTTTTCCACGCGAATGCCTAACTCTTCAAGCTGTTGGGCTATTATTTCGGCATATTCAGCATGTTTATCTGTAATCGGTAACAAGATTACTTGGACTGGAGCCAACCATAATGGAAATGCTCCTGCGTAATGCTCAATCAAGCAACCAAAAAATCGTTCCAAAGAGCCCATTAGGGCACGGTGCAGCATGATTGGCTGACGGCGTTGCCCATCTTCCTCAACATAACTGATATCAAACTTTTCTGGTAGGTTAAAGTCTACCTGCACTGTCGAGACCTGCCAATAACGATTTAAACTGTCCTTAATTTTTATATCAATCTTCGGACCATAAAAAACGCCCTCGCCCAAGTCCACTTCAAAATCCAAATTCTTATTGTTCAATGCAGTTTCCAAAGCTTTTGTTGCTGACTCCCAGCCCTCATCCGAACCGACATATTTTTCCGGTCGAGTGCTTAAGTAAATTTTGTACTCATGAAATCCGAAAGACTGCAAAATAAAAACAATAAGATCAAGAACCTTTGTGATCTCTTGTTCTATCTGAGACGGACGACAGAAAAGATGCGCATCGTCTTGGGTGAATCCGCGCACTCGCAACAGGCCATGTAAAACACCAGAACGTTCGTAACGGTAAACCGTCCCCAGTTCGCCAAAGCGAACCGGTAAATCGCGGTAACTTCTTAGTTTCGTTTTATATATCTGGATATGAAAAGGACAGTTCATTGGTTTCATGACATATTCTCTTCCCTCAATATCCATATTTGAGAACATATTGTCCTTATAGAATTCCGTGTGACCGCTGGTATTCCATAAATCTATTTTAGCCGCATGCGGACTAATAACCATCTCGTAACCGTGTTTAAAATGTTCTTTTTTCCAAAACTCTTCCATTAAATGGCGTATTCGTGCGCCTTTTGGATGCCAGAGAATAAGACCGGGTCCGATGTCATCAGAAACCGAAAACAAATCGAGCTCTTTTCCTAGTTTACGGTGATCACGTTTCTTAGCCTCTTCGAGTCTTTTAAGATAAAGACGTAACTCTTTTTCTGTATTCCAGGCGGTACCGTAGATTCTTTGCAGAACCGGATTTCTTTCATCACCGCGCCAGTAAGCAGATGATGTATGAAGCAATTTAAATGCCTTGATCTTCTTAGTAGACTCGACATGTGGTCCACCACAGAGGTCTGCCCAGTTACCCTGCGAATAAAGCGTGATTGGTTCATTGGAATCAATCGATTCAATAATTTCTATTTTGAACGTTTCACCCATATCACTAAATTTTTTTATTGCCTCTTCACGAGAGATCTCACTGCGCACGATGGGGGTATCTGCTGCTACGAGTTCTTTCATCCGTTTTTCGATTTTTTCTAAATCTTCAGGAACAAACGCCTCTTTACGAGAGAAGTCATAAAAGAATCCATCCTCAATCACCGGACCAATGGTAACTTGCGTTCCAGGAAAAAGTTCTTGAACCGCCTGCGCCATTAAATGCGCACAACTATGTCTGATAGTTTCTAGTTCTGTGGGATTATCGTGAGAAATCATTTTCTTGTTTCGATCAAATAAAAAGGCATCCTGCCATCGGCATGATGCCTGATTTTAATACATTTAAGTTCTTTAGAAAATAGGCACGGGCGGTTTCGAACCGCCGACCCCTTGCATGTCAAGCAAGTAC
>CAYYIR010000095.1:0-7834 GCA_964471995.1 uncultured Nitrospina sp.
TGGGCCTAGAACCCACTGAAGGTCCAAGTCTTGTATTCAGTGTTTTGCCCACCGTTTTTACTAGCATGCCCATGGGCCAAGTGGTATCTGTCATCTTTTTTACACTTTTGGCCATTGCTGCAATCACCTCTGGAATTTCCCTACTCGAGGTAGTGGTTGCCTATTTTATTGATGAGCGTGGATGGGAACGAAAAAAAACGGTGATGATTGTAGGTTTTGGAATTTTTATGTTCGGTGTTCCTAGTGGTCTTTCTTTTGGAGTAATGTCCAATTTTAAGCTAGTGAATATGACTTTTTTTGACCATGTAGATAATGTTGCCTCCAATTACCTTCTGCCATTAGGAGGAATGCTAACAGCAATATTTGTCGGCTGGGTATGGGGAACCAAGAATGCCGCTGAGGAAATTCAAAAAGAAGAAAACGTGTTCGGTTTTCCATGGGTCCAGTGCTGGGAATTCTTGATCCGTTACATAACACCTGTCGCTGTTGGTATCGTTTTTCTTGCAAAGGTTCTTCCTTGACATCTAAAACTCAAATTCAATTAACTGTTAAGTCCGAATCATTAATTAGTATAATTTTGAAACCCTTAAATATAATAATTAAAAAAGTTGAAGCCGTTTACAATCATGCGAAGTAATGGAGAGCGCTGCATGAGCCTGTCTAAAATTGAGGCTACGGTCCTTGTTAGGGATACAATTATTAGTTTTTAACTTAAGTTATAATTGTGCTTTGTTTATAAGTTTATCCACCCATTTTCTATCGCCTAGGGTTTCTCCAATACTTTCAGCGAGGCAGCAAAAATCTAAACTATCTTCGGCTTGAGTCTCGGCTTTTTTATAAATACGATTGGCCGCTTCGCCATTCCCTAGCTTTTCTATAAAAGATTCTGCCAAACTAACAAGATCGCAACAATCCTCAGCCTTTTCTTCAGCTTTATGATATAACTCGTCAGCCCATTTCTCATTACCTAGTTTTGCAAAGATGTTATCTGCAAGCTCATAAAATTCAGAAAACTCTTTTGCCCTTGCTGTGGCTTTTTTATAAATATTTATCTGCCATTTTTTATCATCTAATATTTCTGAAATGCTTTCAGCAAGGTCGCACATCTCACGAATATTTTCGTTTTGAGTTTCTGCCTTCTGAAATAAATTTTTAGCCCATTTCTTATCGCCAAGGCTTTCAAAAATACTGTATGCCAACCAATTCAAGTCCAAACTATTTTCTGCCCTCAATTCAGCTTCTTTGTAGATTTTCATAGCCCAATCATCATCTTTAAGAACCATGAAAATACTGTAGGCAAGCCAATTTAAATCTAAGCTGTCTTCCGCTTTTTCTTCAGCTTTTAAATATATATTTCGAGCCCACTCTAAGTCTCCCGCCTCAGCCAAATGGTCGGCCAATAATTTAAGGTCACAAGCATCTTGTGCATTGGCTTCGGCCTTTTTAAATTTTAAAGTCAGGTATTCATCGCTACTAATTCCAGATGGGTCAATATTTTCATTCTTCTCCTCAATTTTAGATTTTAAATCGCCCGTCGTTTTTAAAAACTCTAGGTAATGAATTTTATCTTCTGCATAGAGAAAACTTTTTTCATATTTTGTTTTAGGTAAATAAGGTCTTTGATTAAGAATACCCATCTCTCCATTTATATTTTCAAACAAAGAATCGGTATTAAAAAATCCCAGTATCTCCACAGCATAGGCTTTACTATCTGTTGCAAGATATACCCTTCCTAAGGGTGCTAGCTTTTTTGAAATTTGTTGAACCAGTTTAGGCTTTACCAGTCTTCGTTTGGAATGTCTTTTCTTAGGCCAGGGATCAGGTAAATTAATATAAATCGAATCTAGTTCTTCATTCTTAAAAAGTGTAGGCAGTTTTTCCCGGATATCTCCGAAAATAACTCGAATATTCTGTAATTGAAGAGCTTGAATTTTTTCTAATAATTTTTGGATTCCTGCCTGAGAAAAATCTATGCCGACGAAATTACAATTCGGTTCCCGGTTGGCAATGGCAACCAAAAAATCACCCATCCCAAAACCAATTTCCAGTTTTATAGGATGATTATTTCCAAATTGTCGTTGCCAATCCGGATTATCCTGAATATCTAGAAAGAAAGGATGATCTAATCGGAAAGGAGTTGAAGATGGTCTGGCTGTGAATAAGCCCATTTTATATACGCGTAAATTTAATTCTCGTGAAAATTAAAAAAGACTTAATTCAATCTTCCAAAGAATATTATCCTGGCATTCTCAGATAGTTTTACATGCTTTTCAAGATTGTAATTTAGAGTAGCCAGTATACGTGACTTTTTTGAAGTAACAGGTGTAACCCGATGCAAATAATTATTGCCATAAAAAAGAGCTAATGTACCTTCCTCCAATAATATTTCATCTACTAAAATTCTATTTTTTAAAACGGCTTCAATTTTTGAAAAATTGATTTCATTTTTTTCAACGCAACGCACATCCTTTAAATATTGAAATTCTCCTCCTGATTCCGGAGATTGAATCATAAGAGAAATAGCAAAGGAAGCATTGTCAAAATGCCATCCTAATTGCTGTTTGAAATCATAATAATTATAGTTTATGGATGATAAATTATCTGCATAAGGATGAATATCTTCCAGAGATAGTAATATTTTTAGAAATTTTTGAAATAGCTTCGAAGTATAAATAGATCTCAAACAAGAGTTATCGGGAATCAGATCGTGCGGGACACAACCTTTATTACTAACTACCTCAACATTACAAGGATGGTTATCATCCCATTCTTTATTCTTTTCAGCCAGTAAAACATTGTGTTCTTGAAAACTATAAAATGCTTTTTCCTGTAAAGCCTTAGCTTCAATCTTCAGTTTTACCAAAGCTTCCGGCTTAAGAAAGTTTTTTAATATAAGAATGGAATTTTCTTGTAACTTTTTCTTACACTGCATCGTGTAAGAATTAAAATCATTAATAGGATGCTGTTTTAAATCAATAATATTTTGTAAATTATCCATTTCCAATGTTTTAACTTGTAATTGAAACAGTATTTACAATTTTTGCTTTCCCAATAAATTACTTACCCTATTTACTACATCCTAACAATTTTTAAATTTTTTCTTCTCCCTATTCTACAAATTTGTTTATAAGGGTTACTATCTGAAGCGACTTCCTGTTCCGGTAAGTTGTTTTTGTGGGAGAGAAACTTCTTTGCCCTGACATTCTTCCACGTGGCCAATAACCTTGCAAGGAAGATCATGCTTTTTACAGATTTTAGTTATAGCCTCTACTTCTTTAGTACTTTCTACAATAAGGCAAAATCCTGTTCCCATATTGAAAACCTCAAACATTTCCGCTTCACTAACACCACCCCTATCCTGGATGAGGTTAAAAATTTCTGGAACGGGCTGTAAACTATCGATGACGAAACGAATATCATCGGATTCCACACGATTTAGATTGCAAAATCCCCCGCTTGTAATATGAACCATTGCCTTTAAATCAATTTCCGATTCGAGCATCTCCATTACTGGCTTTACATAAATGCGAGTGGGTTCCAGTAAGGCTTCTCCCAAAGTCTGTCCCAGGAATTCCTCGTAATCATTTATTCTAGATTTCTGCTCTTCTATGGATTCACCTAGCAAAACACGGCGTGCCAGAGTCAGACCATTTGAATGCACACCACTCGATTGCAGTCCTAAAATCAGGTTTCCTGGTTTAATATTTTTTCCTGTATTGACTTTATTTAGAGAAACATGACCGATGCAAGCACCAATTAGGTCGATACCAGAAATAATTTCTCGGATCTGTGAAATTTCTCCTCCGGAAATACTAATGTTTGATTGCCTTGCCCCTTCTGCTAATCCTTTTCCCAGTTGATCGAAAATTTCAGAGTTCGTATGTGAACAGGCAATATAATCTACCATGCTAACTGGAGATGCGCCTACGCAAATGACATCGTTCACATTCATTGCCACACAATCAATACCAATGGTGTCGTATCGATCGAGTAATTCAGCAACAATAATTTTTGTTCCAACACCATCCGTACCAAAAGCTATACCTTCGCCGTTACCCAAATCAATGACATTTGCGAAATAACCAATATCTGCAGCAAGCGGATAACGATCACTGAACTTGCGTGTTGGTAAAACATGTTTTAATAATCCTGAAAGCGCTGTCTCTGCACCTGTACTTGAAACACCACTTTGATCGTATTGAGATTTATTTGATTCCGACATAATTTAATTTATTTTCTATAATTTTTATTTTCGGCGGTTATCATACCTTGGCAAGAGATAACAAGCAATTGGCATTCCTGTTTTAAAAAATTTTAAGGCGATCTTTCTAACGATTTATGTTTTTAGCTGGAAAATCAACCTTAGAAAGATTAATCAACAGGCTTGATCACTACTATTCTTTAAAATTCCAGCAAAGCATATTGCTAAATTTGCAGTTAGACCAATTATCCCGGAATGAATACCATTAATGGTATTCCAATTGAATGCAACCAAAATTAAAGTGATTGAAAGTCCAACTATCAATCCTATAATTACTGTGCGAGCATCTAACGTTTTGCTATGAACACCTAAATAGATAGCGGGTACACATTGAATCAATAATTCAAATTTTATTTTCAAAAGCTGGATAAGATTTCCATCATATTCCAGTGCTGCCCAAACTATAGGAATCATCAAAAACCATGTTACTTTTTTTCCAATCCAAGTTAAGTGACTCTGATCTGAATCAGGACGAAATACTTCTCTGTAAATATCATGGGTAATCATCGAACTGATACTTAGAAGAGCTGAGTCGGCTGTGGACATAACTGCTGCCAGTAACGAGGCAAAAATAACTACCACTAACCAGTAACCAAAGATTGATTGCCGCATTATTTCCGCACACATTTGGGTCAATACCGTCTCAGAGGGGATGACTTCGCTACCTGAAAATCCTTTTTCTAATTCAGGAAGGTGGGCTGCCATTAACAGTCCGATTACTACTGATACTAAAGCGGTAAAAAGTGGCATGAAGGCCATTGTAGCCAGGGAACGTTTCAATGTAATGGCATTCCTAGCAGCATAAACCCTTTGGATGGCTTGTGGGTAAATTGCTGCTCCGAATCCAACTAGCAAAATAAAACTCATCCAATTACGGATGCCCTCCGCATCTGGACGTTTAATTTTATGGAACGTTTCCGGATTACTTGCCAATTTCTCAAGCGCATTAGGAATACTTCCAAATTGAGAAAAAGCCAGTCCCGTTAGAATTAGAAATCCAACCAACAAAATCCCACCTTGAATGGCATCGGTCCATGCAACACTTCGCATTCCTCCTAATGATTCATAGACAAGCATAACAATTGCAAGCGCTATTACCCCGACCCACATTGGAATACGCCCCTGAGAAATTCCCGCAAATGCTGTTCCCAGTGTCCGCATTTGGGCCAGAGTAAAGTTTGCCAGCGCATAAACCATAATTACTGTAACCATAATTCTTAAAGCCTGACTTTGATACCTATGGTAAATAAAATCCCCTGGAGTCAAAAACTTGTTTTCCCGACTCAACCGAAAAAGTTGAGGAGCGAACAATAAATAACAAACAACAATTGCGGTCATGAAATGTACGCAAACTAGAAAACTTAAACCATTTCTATAGGTAGCACCACTGAACCCTAATAGAGTATTTCCACTGTATTGCGTTGCATATAAGGTAAGAAAAAGAATCGTAAAACCTAAATTACGGCCAGCTAGGAAAAAATCCTGCATATCATCTGTTTGCCTTTGTCGGTAAGCATAAAAACCAATAAACAAGAGACTTAAAACATAAATGGCTACTATGATTAAAGCATCTGCCCCAAAAGGCAAAACATCAGACATTGTTCCCTCCCTCATCATCGGGATCCTGCCAAACTTGAAGGATTACATATGCAATAAAAAAACTGGTAAGTATACTGATTAACAATGCAAACGCAGCCCACGCTGGCACTCCCAGCCACTTACCAGTAAAGGGCCAAACTGGAAGCATTGCCAAAAACAAAATGAAAATGCCAATACCTACCCAAGGGCAATGGATAGGATCTACAAAACTAGTTTTATTTTTCATGGGTATGGGTTGAGAAATAGAGGGAAGGTATATTAAAAAACTTATATCTTTATCTGCCGTTATCAATACCAGCGAAATTTAATTTTTTATGATTCATATATGCTAGGGATAAATACCCATGGTTCGATACGCCGTGTAGATTTTTTCTATAGCCAATGCCATTGCAGCTGTTCGGTAGTTGGCAATTTTGTCATTCGACCAATATTTGGCTCGGATTTCTTGAAATGCTTTGCACATTGTATCGTCAAGCCCAGATCGTACGAGATCAATTTCGTTGGCACCACTACTCAATTTTTCTACTAACTCCTGGGAGACCTTATTGCCGGTCTGTTCTATTGCTTGAATAATATGTTGGCTTTGCGCTTCTTCATATCGCCTTGACATGCGACCAAAACGGATATGTGATAAATTTTTGATCCATTCAAAGTAAGAAACCGTAACACCGCCAGCATTTAAATAAACATCAGGAATGATCACAGTACCTTTTTCTTTTAGCAACGCCTCGGCAGCAAAAGTAACTGGACCATTTGCAGCTTCAGCAATAACTTTTGCCTCGATATTTACTGCGTTACTCTGGTTTATAACCCCTTCCATTGCCGCTGGAATGAGGATGTCACATTCCTTTTCAAGAAAAACTTTACTGTCTTCAAAATACTGTGCTTTTGTATAGCCCTTTACCCCGCCACGATTATTTATTTTGTATTGATATACATCCTTTACGTCAATACCATTGGGATCGTACAAAGCCCCATCCCATTCCAAGATAGCAATGATTTTTGCCCTGTCTTCATCATGCAAGATACTAGCTGTATAGTAGCCAACATTTCCTAATCCCTGGATAATAATCGATTTTCCTTCCAAAGAGTTCCCTTCCAGCTTGGCATTTTTAACATCCTCTGGGTGCCGGAAAAATTCACGCAAACCAAATACAACACCACGACCGGTTGCTTCAACACGACCCTGAATACCTCCCATGGCTATTGGTTTCCCCGTAACACAACCCAAATGATTGATATCTCCTGGGCTATGTGAGGCATAGGTACTTACAATCCAACCCATTTCCCGTTGTCCTGTTCCCATATCTGGTGCCGGGACATTAGTCGATGAACTTATATAATCTTTCTGAATCAATTCGTAAGCAAAACGCCGGGTGATGCGCTCCATATCTTCGCGTTCATATTTTTTCGGGTCGATTAGGAGTCCGCCTTTAGAGCCTCCAAAGGGAACATCGACTAAGGCGCATTTATAAGACATCAAGGCTGCTAGAGCTTCTACCTCATCTTGATTGACATTGGGGGCGAAACGGATTCCACCTTTTGCAGGCAACCTGTGGTCACTGTGAACTGCCCTCCAACCAATAAATGTCTCAATCTGTCCTTTAATTTTGACGGGAAACCGAACTTGATAAACGTTATTTACATTTCGAATGTATTTAGCCATCCCCTCCGGGATATCAAGTGTGCCCATTGCGATATCACAACAGAGGTTGACACTTTCTCGAAAACTTACTTCTTTATCAGCGGGTATAGACATAATAATTTTCCCCAGTTGAGTTTGAGAATCCTCATCCAAATAGTTAAAAAATAGAAGAGAGTTTCATTATACGGGCTAATATAGACAAACTAATAGTAATTTTACTTGACCCAAAACAATTCTTTTTTATTTATCACGGACTGCCTGGTTTGCAACCGCTGCAGCAGCTTTTTTTGCAGCTTCGGGATCACCTAAATAATAGTGTTTAGTGGCTT
>CAYYIR010000096.1:0-7748 GCA_964471995.1 uncultured Nitrospina sp.
ACAAATGCTAGAACCAGAAAAGGCCCAAAGAAAACTGTGGGGGCTCGATCAAAAAAATAAGAGGGAAACAATAGGCAGGGTCTAAAATCGTAAAAGTTTAGATACGCTCAAATTTGAGAATCTGGAGATATAAAATTAATGGATAAAAAATCCAAAGCCGGTAAGAAAAAACAGAAAACCGCTCCCGAAGTAGGGGTTGCTCATATTCGGGCAACTTTTAATAACACTATCGTCACTATTTCTGATATTTCTGGGAATGTCGTTTCTTGGTCAAGTGCTGGAGCCCAAGGTTTCAAAGGGTCCAGAAAAAGTACCCCGTTTGCTGCGCAGGTGGCAGCCGATAAGGCGGCTATAAAAGCGAGGGATATGGGAATGAGAAAGCTCGAAGTGCATGTAAAAGGCCCGGGTTCCGGTAGAGAATCTGCAATCCGTTCTTTACAGGCAGCGGGGATGGAAATTCTTGTCATTCGGGACAAAACCCCGATTCCGCATAACGGGTGGCGACCCAGAAAACGCAGAAGAGTCTAATGATTAAACCTGAAAGGAGAAGCTGAATTTGGCTAGGTATCGAGGTTCTGTTTGTCGACTGTGTCGGCGAGAAGGGATAAAATTGTATCTAAAAGGTTCTCGTTGCGAAACGGTAAAATGTGCTATTGAAAAAAGAGCATATCCTCCCGGACAACATGGTCAGGGGCGTACTAAATTCTCGGAGTACGGGGTTCAGCTTCGTGAAAAACAAAAAGTTAAACGGATTTATGGGGTTTTGGAAAAACCATTTAGAAATTATTTTTTTGCGGCAGATAAGAAGAAAGGTGTAACAGGGGAAAACTTGTTGCAAAACCTAGAGTTGAGATTTGATAATGTGATATATCGCATGGGTCTTGCTCCATCCAGAAATGCAGCGCGCCAGTTGGTACGGCATAAGCATTTTACGGTCAATGGAAAAAAAATGGACGTACCTTCTTATATTCTTAAGCAGGGAGACACCATTACTCCTAATCCGAATAAAAGTAAGAAGAAACCAGTTAACGAGGCCATAGCAAATATTAAAGATCAAGCTTTACCGGAGTGGCTATCGTTTGACGCAGATAGTAAAAAGGGAGTTGTTGAAGGTATGCCAACCAGAGAGGATGTTAAGTTACCGATTGAAGAACAATTAATCGTTGAACTCTACTCCAGATAGTAGTCATTCACTAACTAATTAACAATTGATAAGACCCGAATTTTTGGGGTCGGAGGCTATATGTTTACAGCCCAGGGAATCGTCAAACCAAAGCGGCTAGAATTTGATAAGAAAAATAGGTCTGAATATTATGGAAAGCTAAGTGCGGGTCCTTTTGAGCGCGGTTTCGGAGTAACGATAGGAAACTCGTTGCGAAGAATGCTGCTGTCCTCCATCGAAGGTGCGGCCGTTATAGCGGTTAAGTTTGAGGGAATATTTCATGAGTTTTCCTCTATACCCGGTGTAGTGGAGGATGTGACAGAAATCATTCTCAATATCAAACAGCTTAACTTAAAGTTGACTGGTGAGGCAGATTCAAAAAGAATATATATCAAAGCTTCAGATGCTGGCACGGTTTGCGCTAAAGATATTATCGGCGATCCAGATGTAGAAATTTTAAATCCAGATCATGTTCTTTTTACCATTGATCAAAGCACAAATGTAGAGATAGAAATGATTGTCAGAAAAGGTCGTGGCTATGTACCAGCTGACAAACATTTAGTTGAAAATGAGTCTGTTCAAATGATCCCTATAGACTCTAGTTTTTCTCCAATTGAAAAGATTTCATACCATATTGAAAATACCCGTGTAGGGCAGTCTAGTGATTATGACTCTTTAATTATGGAGCTTTGGACCAATGGGGGGATAACTCCGGAAGATGCAGTGGCTCATGCAGCAAAAATCGTTAAAGACCATATGCAGATTTTCATTAATTTTGATGAAGAACCAGAACCGGTAATGCCACAAGTAGATGAGAAAAAACAAAAAATGCTTGGTAATATGGCAAAATGTGTTGAAGAGTTGGAACTTTCTGTCCGTTCCTACAATTGCCTGAAGAATGCTAATATCCAAACGATTGCAGAATTGGTCACCAAAACAGATGGGGAAATGCTTAAGACGAGAAACTTTGGAAGAAAATCATTGAATGAGATTAAAGAAATCCTCGAAGAAATGGGTCTGCATCTTGGAATGAAAGTAGAAGAAGAAGATTTAAAGCAAATAGTTCAAGCTCAAAAGAAAAAGGAAGCTGGCACAGAACCCGAGCAACAATAAGCTTTTTTAAGGAGTAATATTAGTAATGCGTCATTTGAAAGCAGGTAGAAAATTTGGGAGAACTTCCGCTCACAGAAAAGCGCTATTTCGTAATCTTGTCGAAGCTTTGATCCAAAGGGAAAGAATTAGTACCACTCTCGCTAAAGCAAAAGAATTGCGAGGAAAAGTCGAAAAAACTATAACCTTGGGTAAGAAAGGTACTCTTCACGCTAGAAGGCAGGCTTTCAAGCTGGCTCCTCAAAAAGAAACCATTCGAAAAGTTTTTGGGTCCCTTGCAGAACGTTATGCGAACCGGCCTGGTGGTTACACTCGAATTATTAAGATTGGTGCTCGTCGTGGTGATAATGCGCCAATGGCATATATTGAGCTTGTAGATCGAGAGGGTCAAGCACCTGCTCCACAAAAGAGTAAAGACGCAGCAAAAAAAGATGTGCCTAAAACTATCTCAAAAAAAGAAACTGAGCCAAAGGTGACAGAAAAAAAAGCTACGGGAAAAAAAGAAACTAAAAAAGATACTGAAAAAGCTACCAAAAAGAAAGCCGAACCAGAAAAAAAGTCTGTTGCAAAAAAAAAGGAAGATAAGTAGGCATTACCTTTGCCCCTAAAGGCAGTTTGGCCCCACCCCTGTAGGTCCATGCTTGAACCTGAAATTGGTGTTTTCCTTTATATAAATTAATAAATCATCATAGCTCTTGAAGTGTTCTGTAAAACCGTAATCATCGCCAGTATATTCGCAGGATTCTGTGCTGTGTTCGCGGCACATATAAGGTCGGTGCTCATAGATAGCACATTTGTTATCCGGCATTAAAAAATTGCATCGATTATGAATCATGATGAACCAGTCTTGTCTATAGATATAAATTGACGTATTCTCATGCGCGATCTTCCATAGCAGGCTTTCATAATCTCTTCGGGTTTCCGGTTCATCTATTCCAAATGCGAAATAATTACAGCAATAAGCGGGAAGGCATTTTTCGCATTGGTGGGTGTCATCTCGTTTACTATTTGTATTAGACATTAAAAAATCCTTGGTGGTTCAGAGAATAATAGGCTTGAAATTTGAATAGGAGGTTATTTTGCCTGCCAAAATTTTTGGAGTCAACCCCCTGTCGAGCTAGAATTATCACATAAGCAAAAATTTAGTGAAGATTATTAGGAATTATGAAAACTAAAGTAAATCGTCATAGATTTGAATTTAAGTCGTGAGAAAGGGGTTGACAAACGGTGAATAAATTACTACAGTAAGTAAGCTCCGAAAGCTCCCAAACATAATCCCATAAAAATCCAATCACATATCGGTTTATTTTTTCCATGCTTTCGCCGTTAATTATTTTAAGGAAATAATTCCAATTAATCAAAAGCTACCAGAATTAAAAGCCACCATATAGAAAACAGAATCATTCCTACTCTCACCTCAAAGAAGCCACAAACCATGAACCAAATGAATATTGAAGAACTCAAGTCTAAAACTATATCTGAGCTCACTAATATCGCCAAGAATCTAAAAATTCAGGGACACAGCGGTCTAAGAAAACAGGATCTGATTTTTAGGATTTTAGAGGCTAAAACTGAAAAAGATGGTTTGATGTTTGGCCAAGGCGTCTTAGAAATTCTCCCAGATGGGTTCGGTTTCCTCAGGGCACCGACTTACAATTATCTACCAGGTCCGGATGATATTTATGTGTCCCCTTCTCAAATACGGAAATTTGATATGCGCACGGGTGACACCATTTCCGGTCAGATTCGACCCCCAAAAGACAGTGAGCGTTATTTTGCATTACTGAAGGTGGAGGCTATCAACTTTGAAAATCCGGACAAGACTAAGGATAAAATTTTATTCGATAATCTAACACCTCTTTATCCTGAAGAACGGATTCGTTTAGAAACGCCTGGTGGAAAAGATTGTAGTGCGCGTGTTATGGACTTGATGACCCCAATTGGTAAAGGGCAACGGGGTTTGATCGTGGCACCACCGCGTACTGGTAAAACTATGTTATTGCAATCGGTTGCTAATAGCATTAGCACCAATTACCCAGAAATCGCATTGATTGTGCTTCTCATTGATGAAAGACCAGAAGAGGTCACCGATATGGAGCGCTCGGTTCGTGGGGAGGTCATCAGTTCTACCTTTGACGAACCCGCTCAAAGGCATGTTCAGGTGGCGGAAATGGTTATTGAAAAGGCAAAAAGACTAGTTGAACACAAGCGGGATGTCGTCATACTGCTAGACAGTATTACCCGGTTGGCTCGCGCTTATAACGCCATTGTTCCTCCTAGCGGAAAAGTATTATCAGGTGGTGTCGACTCTAATGCTCTGCAACGACCAAAAAGGTTTTTTGGTGCCGCAAGGAACTTAGAAGAAGGTGGTAGCTTAACCATTATTGCCACCGCATTGGTAGACACGGGTAGCCGTATGGATGATGTTATTTTTGAAGAATTTAAGGGTACGGGTAATATGGAAATTGTTCTTGACCGAAAATTAGCTGATAAGAGGACATTTCCCTCTATCGATATCAATCGCTCTGGTACACGTAAAGAGGAGCTTCTTCTCCCAGAACAAGACCTGCAACGCGTATGGTTATTAAGAAAAGTTTTGCTGCCCATGGGCATCCATGATACGATGGATCTTCTCCTACAAAAGATTAAAGAATCTAAAACGAACGCCGAATTTTTGGCGACCATGAACTCTTGACGGTGACAAAATGAAACAAGGCATTCATCCAGAATATTTTGAAACAAAAGTCCGCTGTGCGTGTGGAGCTGAAGTGGAAACACGAACCACACTAAAAGATTTGCATGTGGAAATTTGTTCTCAATGCCATCCTTTTTTTACAGGAAAGCAAAAACTTTTGGATACGGCGGGCCGAATTGAAAAATTCAAGCGCAAATACGCCAAAACAAAACCGCAAGAATCCGCAAGCCCTCAATAACTTCTCCTTACTTTTCTCACCTTAACTTTTCCCTTTTAATACGGGGTTTTCTGTAAGGCGCATTCCATGTTCGATAAATTGAAAACAGTTGAAAAGCGTTACAATGACCTTAATGAATTGCTCAGTGACCCAAAAATTATTGCTCAGCAATCTGAATTCCAGAAATACGCGAAAGAGCAATCTGAATTGACACCGATTGTAAACAGGTTTAAGGATTTACAACAGTTTGTTAAACAGTTAGAAGAAAGTAGAAAAATCCTTGAAGAAGAACAAGACCCTGAAATGTTGGAGATGGTGGAAGAAGACCTAGCTAAGGTTGAAATTCAAAAACAAAAGGCTGAGGAAGATTTAAAAGTTCTTTTACTTCCTAAAGATCCACGTGATGAGCGTAATGTAATTTTAGAAATTCGTGCCGGTACGGGAGGGGAAGAGGCTGCTCTTTTTTCGAACGATCTTTTTCGAATGTATTCTCGTTATGCTGAAGAAAAAAAGTGGCAGGTGGAAATTTTAAGCTCAAACTTGACTGGGAAAGGTGGTTTTAAAGAAGTCATATTCAATATATCTGGTAAAGGAGTCTATAGCAGATTGAAATATGAGGGTGGAACTCACCGCGTGCAGAGGGTTCCTGATACTGAAAGTCAAGGCCGCATTCATACATCAGCTGTTACAGTTGCCGTTCTTCCGGAGGTAGAAGACGTAGATATAAAAATAAATTCTGCAGATATTAAGATAGATGTCTATCGTGCATCTGGTCCGGGTGGACAAAGTGTTAACACGACTGATTCCGCCGTACGACTTACTTACGTACCCAACGGAATGATTGTTACATGCCAGGATGAAAAATCACAACACAAGAATCGTGAAAAAGCTATGAAAGTTTTAAGAGCCCGACTGTATGACGAAGAACAAAAGAAAATGCATGATGAGCAAGCAAACGAAAGAAAACAACAGGTGGGTTCAGGGGATCGCAGTGAACGCATTAGAACCTATAATTTCCCTCAAGAGCGAGTAACAGACCATCGTATAAATCTTACCTTGCATAAGTTGTCTGCGATTATGGAAGGGTCTCTTGACGAGGTAATAGATTCCTTGAGTCTGCATTTCCAATCCGAAGCTCTAAAAGGCGATAGCTAAAACATTTAGGGGATAACAATCCTGATTTTGAAAAATGATTGAAAACGTTAGGTCATTTTTAAGTTGGTCAGAAACCCAATTGACCGAGGCAGGTGTGCTCTCGCCTAGATTGGACTCTGAGATTTTACTTGCTCACACTTTAAAGCTTTCTCGGACTGAACTTTTTAAATATTCTAAAAGAATTCTTAATGAAGGAGAAAAGAATTGTGCGGCAATTAATGTTAAGCGTCGCCAACAACGAGAACCTATTTCCTTAATTACTGGTCATCAGGAATTCTGGTCTTTAGATTTTGCAGTCGATAAAAATGTTCTGACACCTAGACCCGAAACGGAATTGTTAATTGAAACTGCTCTAAATAGCATATCATCAGCTTCTAAAAATATTCTAGATTTAGGTACTGGATCGGGAGTTCTGGCCGTGATTATGGCTAAAGAGATCCAAGATTGCAAAGTTACGGCCATTGAAATTGATCCAAAAGCTTTGAATATCGCTAAAGAAAACGCAACGAATCATGGTACGGAGGATAGAATTAAATTCCTTTGTAGAGATTTAAAGGAAGAAGATTGGGAAGGGCCTTATTCTATGATTTTATCGAACCCTCCATATATCCGATCTGCAGATATCGAAAGAATAATGCCAGAGGTTCAGAATTATGAACCAAGAAAAGCATTGGATGGCGGTGTAACGGGTATGGAATTTTATAGGAGTATAATTCCAAGGGCGATTAATCAGCTTGAAGAAAAGGGGTTTTTGATTTTAGAGATCGGCCATAGCCAGGCATATGCTGTTACAGCTTTGTTGAATCAAGCTTCAGGTTTCCAAAAGATCGAAGTTATTAAGGATTATTCAGGATATGAACGGGTAGTCAAAGCTCAAAAGGGAAGGTCTAATGGATAAGATAGTGATTGAAGGCGGAAGTCGACTAGAGGGCACCGTTAAAATGAGCGGAGCGAAAAATGCAGTTTTGCCTGTTCTCGCAGCAACTCTTCTTACACAGGGAAGAAACATTATTGAGGGAGTTCCCAAGGTTCAAGATGTAGCGACTATGATAAAGCTTTTGGAAGGTTTAGGAGCTAAATTAGAAAGTTATCGTAATGAAAAAATAATTCTCGATACTTGCAATGCAAATAACCCGGAAGCACCTTATGATTTAGTTTCCACAATGCGTGCTTCGTGTCTAGTGCTAGGTCCGTTATTGTCAAGGCTGGGTAAGGCAAGGGTGTCCCTTCCAGGAGGTTGCGCAATTGGGGCACGACCTATAGATCTCCATATAAAGGGATTGCAAGAAATGGGAGCAGAAATCAAGCTCGAGCAAGGTTATGTCCAAGGAAAAGTGAAAAAGTTAAAGGGTACCCAGTTTTACTTTGATACGGTTTCGGTAACAGGTACTGCTAATTTAATGATGGCA
>CAYYIR010000097.1:0-7730 GCA_964471995.1 uncultured Nitrospina sp.
ATACTCCCTAAGAAATATGCAATGATGGTTCATATCGCTATTTTTATCGTGGGTGCTTGTATGATTTATCTAGCAACTATCAAACCCTTTTAAATGGATATCCTGTTTACACTTGTTGCCAGTGTCGTCTTGATTATCGGCTTTCTCGTGGTTTGCCGTGTTGCCGATGAGGAGGAAGATGAAGAAGAGTCTGGAGATGGAACTGATAGGCCCTAAATCATCCCATAAGACATTCATACAATTAGAAAAACAAGCTTCCAATTGCCGCCTTTGTCCTGCTTTAGCAGATAAACCTGCGGTACTTAGTTCTAAAAATGGCAATCTCAATGCAAAAATTGTTTTCGTTGCCGAAGCTCCTGGTCGTTTTGGAGCGGGTCGAACAGGAATTCCCTTTTATGGTGACAAATCCGGAGATAATTTCGAAATATTGCTCGCACATATTGGGCTTAAACGGGCAGACGTGTTTATCACAAATGCCGTGTTGTGCAATCCCCTAGAAATTGGAAATAACCGACGACCAAAAAAAAGTGAAATCAAAAATTGTTCCTCATTTTTAAAAGAAACACTCGAACTCATCCGCCCGCAAGTTGTAGTAACATTGGGTTCTGTAGGCCTGCAGGCTCTTAATCTCCTATTGGCAACCCAATATCAACTCAATAAAGAAGTTGCTAAAAAACTATCTACACCAGATTTCATTCTGTTTCCCCTGTATCACCCGAGTCCACGCGTCACCAACTGGATGCGTCCTCTTAACCAACAAAAAAAAGATTTCAAAAAAATCCCTCAACAAACTGATAGGAAGAAAAAAATAGCTCCTAAAAAATGCAATAATTTAATTTAGCTTTTGGTTGTTTTCCTTTTTTTAAAGCTTTTTACACGTTTCCACCCATGAACCTCTCCCCAGATGCCTTGACATTGTTTGATGTAGATTTTATACATTAATAAGGAATAGGAGGTGAACCATGTATTTTAAAAATGATTTTTCAAATTCACTTTTTACAAAAGGACACAGGACCATCACATTGGGAACCGTTCTTTTAGGTGGAATTTTATTTTTTCTCGGCATTTTAATTTTCGCTTTTCCGACATTGATCGCTTATTTCATTGCTACAGTAATTGTATTTACAGGCCTATCTGCCCTTTTCGTTGGCTGGAAACTTTGGAAATTTAAAAACAAAATCGCTGAATTCGACAAATTAGATGATGAACCCTTTCACTATCGTTCGCCAGGGATGGGCCGGTCCCATATCACCTATATCCGATGGTGACTCATGAAATACAATCGAGTTCCTGGAATTGATAAAGACTGGAGCCAGATTACTCTGGGGTGTTGGCAAATAGCACCCAGTTATGGGTGGGGAGATGTTTGTTCTGAAAAAGATTCCGAAAAAGTAGTTCATAAAGCACTTGATATGGGTATCACAGCCTTCGACACTGCGGAAGGTTATGGAGACGGTGAATCCGAAAGGCGCCTTGGCAAAGCACTAGGCTCACAAAAAGATTCGGTAGTAATTATCAGCAAAATTTGGCCTGAAACAGGCCAAACACTAAAGGAATATAAAAAAGCCCTCGATAATTCTCTTAAAGCATTAGATAGGAATTACGTGGACTTATACCTAATACATTGGCCTGGGAATTTTTTCGATAGTCGTGAGAAAAGTGCACGGCTCACAGAGTATATGCTCTCCCTTAAAAAAAGCGGTAAGGCAAAAACCATAGGTCTTTCAAATTTTAAAGTGGGCGACCTGAAATTACTTGGCAATCACATAAAAGAATTCAGTCTAAACCAAATTCCATACAGTTTATTAGATCGTGGCTATGAAGGAAAAACGTTGGATCTTTGCAAAAAAAACGGTATCCAATACATGGCATTTTCACCAACCGCACAAGGACTCCTTGCTCGCTCTATGAAAGACCAAGATCTAAAAATGCCAACACGAAAAATGCACCACCTCTTCCAGCCATCTGTCTACCCTGAGGCAAAAAAGGTTTGGGAGACCGTTCGCATCATCGCTAACGAATTGGATCGAAACCCGATTGAAGTTGCTGTTGCCTGGGTACTGAAACAGGAAAATATTTTTACAGCTATTGTCGGGTCCCGCCATCCTGAACAAGTAGCAGAGTTTGCTCCGGCAGGAAACCTGCAATTAAGCGCCGAGCATCTAACCCGTTTAACTGAAGCCAGCAACTCATTTCCGGTAGTCAAAGTTCGGAACTAATAATTTCGCACTTTCCCTCCTTTCCGTAAACCTTTATTATTATGAAATGGATGATGATCAGAAATGGGAAGATCCGCTCGAGAATGACGGACTGACTCTGGGACCAGAGGAAGCCCTGCAACGCGAAATTGAAAAATCGAAATCTCTTAAGGTGGATCATCTCCGATTGAAGGATGAAATTGAACAACTCAAATCACAAAAAGCAGAATTGAAAGAAAAAAACAGTCAACTGCATGAAAGGATTAATGCTTTAGCCAAGAAAGTTTCCCCACCCCAGTATCCAGAAAACTATTTTCTCAAAAAGAATATGGCGATTTCCATGCTAATCGTTATTTTGGTATTTTCATTAATTCTCTTTCTTTTGCGCTAATTAACTGCTTTTGGCTTCCGAATGTTCATCAATGGAAATTTTTTGGGTTTTCTGCTAAGATATATTTTAAGTGAATAAACAGAATCTTTTTTTTCTATTTCCCATCCAACAAATAAGTGCCCTAACGGGGAAGTCAATAACTGTTACCCGAAAAATATCAAACATCGTATTGACCTAACGGGGAAGTCAATAACTGTTACCCGGAAAATATCAACCATCGTATTGAGAGGAAAACTAAATGTGGGTATTTGAATTTTTTCATGTAATCGTCGGAATTTTATGGATAGGCTTGTTGTATTTTTTTAATCTCGTGCAAGTACAGTCTATGCCTAAAATGGTTGAAGCAGGCGCGGCAAAACCCTACACGCAGATCATTTTACCAAAAGCCTTATTCCTTTTTCGCCACGCTGCTTTGTGGACCGTGATCACAGGAATTGCGTATTACATGGCTGGTCGTGGGGTCGTACAAGGTATTCCCAGTGGAGAAATTATGATCGGTATGTTGCTTGGCATTATCATGGCCGGTAACGTTTGGTTTATTATCTGGCCGAACCAGAAGAAAATCATTGCCGGTGAACTCGAAGGTGATGCATTAAATAAAGCAAAAAGAATGGCTTTTCTTGCCAGCCGCACAAACGCTTGGCTCTCTATCCCTATGTTAATCGGAATGATTGCCGCAAACCATGGTGGCATTCAGTTCTAACTGTCTATCGCAATAGATAAAAAATTTAAAAGGCTCGTCCCAAAAGGGACCGAGCCTTTTTTTTGGCCAAGGGTCACTCTATCGTCAGAGCTTCCATTGGATCGAGTTTAGAGGCTTTTATGGCAGGAAACACACCGAATATGACCCCTATCACTGCACATACCCAACTGGCAGTCCAAATCGAACCTTGATCGAGTAGCAAGTTCCAGTTCCCATAATAGGTCAATCCCAGCGTTAACCCAACACCAAGAAGGATCCCAAAAATTCCACCCAATAAACCAATTATCAAAGACTCATATAAAAATTGACGAATAATATCTTTTCTTGTGGCTCCAACAGCCCTCCTTATTCCTATTTCTTTCGTTCTCTCCTTAACCGATATCAACATCACTGCCAGAATTCCAATACCACCAACCAAAAGAGAGATAGCTGCAACACCGACAATCAATTTTGTGAATAATTCAGATGTTTCACGTTTCATTTCTTCCATATCCAACTGACTGACAAGAGTGAAGTCATCTTCCCTTTCATCCATCAGTTTATGGCTTTCACGTAAAAGTTCACGAATTTTTTCGGTACCTTGAAAAATTTTTTCCCGAGTTGAGATCTTTACAAATATGCGACTCACATGAGTCTGATTAACAATACGCCGCATCAATGTCGATAAAGGAATAAGTATTAAATCATCCTGATCCAACCCATTGGTGTCGACCCCTTTCGCATCAAAAACACCTATTATGGTAAAAGGAATGAAATGAACTTTAACCACTTGTCCTATCGGGTCCTCCTCGCCAAAGACGTTTTTAACAACCGTTTTTCCAATCACCGCTACTCGACTGGCAGTTTTTAAATCCTTTTCAGTGAACATTTCACCTTTTTCTATTCGGTAGCCTCGTATTAAAGGGAAGTCGAGGGTTGAACCTGATATGCTGGTTTCAGCCGCATTGTTAGCAAACTTAACATTCATACGTTTTTCCTCAAACGGTGCTACCAGTTCCACCTCCTCGATTTCATCTTTAATAAGCTTCGCATCCCGTGGGGAGAGAGTCGTTACATTACCCGATAACCGTAATCTACCTCCTCGCCGCTTCATTTCTCCTGCATTGATAGTAACCATGTTCTCTCCCATCCCTGCTATCACATCCATCACCTCTTGCTGCGAGCCTTTTCCAATAGCTACCATGATAACTACCGAAGCTATGCCAATCAAAATACCCAAGGAAGCCAGAAAAGTCCGAGTCTTATGAGTAAATAGAGCGCTGACTGCAATATCAAATGAAGCAAATTTTTTCATATCAAGTTTTAGGAACGTATCGATTCTTCAGGACTCATCAATGCGGCCTTGCGTGCCGGATGGATTCCAAAAATCAATCCAATGAAAGTACAAAACACAAATGACAGCACAAAAGGTTGCCAGGTCACTTGCGTTGGTAAAATATCAAAACGTTTTAATCCAAAAGATATGCCAAGTCCCAACCCAATACCCAAAACTCCACCTAGTAATGAAACCAGAATTGATTCAAATAAAAACTGTAAGGTGATATCAAATCTCCTAGCTCCAAAACAACGGCGAATGCCGATTTCTTTTACCCTCTCTCGAATAGAAACCAATAGAATATTCATAATCACAACTCCACCTACTAAAAGCGAAACCGTGGATATGAGTATCAACATGCGATTCATCGCCTGCGCCGACTCAGTCACCCACTCCATTATTCCCTCAGGAGTTACAAAGCGAAAATCATCTTCAGAAAATACCGAAAGATTATGGTTACGGCGTAATACCTGTTTCACAGCTTCCATTGTTTCAGGAACCTGTGAAGCATTCAGTGTCACCACCTTAATACTATGCAAATGTGTTTCACTAGTTAATCGAGCCATGGATGTAGTAAGGGGGATCAATGCTCTATCATCAGGATCGTAACCACTCTCCGTCAAACCTTTTTCCTCTAAGAGTCCAATGACTTCATAAAAATTATTTTGTAACCGCACCATTTTCCCAATGGGGTCTTTATTTTTAAATATTTTCCGTGCAGGCGTGGCACCGAGCACTACCACTTTCTTTTTGCGATCCAAGTCTGAGTCAGATAAGAAAACACCGTCTACGATGTTCCAACCACGAGCGCGTTGCCAATCAGGTGTTACTCCATAAACTCGAGTACTTGTAAATTCCTTTTTATTGATGATCTGCATGCGTTTTCTCTGGCGCGGAACAACGAGTCTCACTGTTGGTAATGCAAGCAAGTCTTCAGAATCCTGCAATGTCATACTCGTATTTTTAGATCGACTGAAAAATAATCTACCTCCGCCTGCGTAGACAGAAAAAGACTCAGGCCCAAAACCCATATTTGCTATCCGATTCAGCACTTTCACCTTGATACCAAAACCGATAGCTACAATAACAGTAAGAGATGCTATTCCAATCATTACTCCAATCGTCATAAGCAATGTATTGCCACGATTGAGACGGAGTCCTCTAAGAGCTTGACTAAAATTTTTTAAAATTCGCATTAAATTTTTTCCGATAAATCAACAGGCGTTTTTTGATATTGAAATTTGCTATCGGAAGCAATCTTCCCGTCGCGAATGGCAATTATTCGGTTGGCATGTTCAGCTACTTGCGAATCATGAGTAATGAGGATAACGGTTTTGCCTTCCTCAACCAAATTGTCGAAAGCTTTCATCGTCGCAATTCCATTTTTAGAATCAAGGTTTCCCGTTGGTTCGTCAGCAAAAATAATCGGCGGATCATTTATCAAGGATCGGGCAATGGTTACCCGCTGTTGCTCGCCTCCAGATAATTGCCCTGGTGTATGATGAAGTCGATGGTCCATTCCCACTTTGGCAAGAACTTCACGGGCTCGCTCTTTAACATTTTTGGGAGATTTTCTGGAATAGACAAGAGGAAGAATAACATTATCCAAGGCTGTCACTCCTGGTAATAGATGAAACGCCTGGAATACAAATCCGATTTTTTCATTACGAATTCTTGATAGTTTTCGGTCGCTCAAATTTTCAATTTCTTCTCCATCTAGAATGTATTCGCCGCTAGTTGGCTTGGAAAGACAACCTGCGATCGCCATAAGTGTGCTTTTACCTGAACCAGAAGGTCCGATGATGCCAACGTAATCACCTTTGTCAATATTAAGTGTGATATTTTTTAAAACCTCTGTTTCAAAATCAATATTGCGGTAGCTCTTACAAATGGAGTTCATTTTAATGAGACTCACCGGCGCCGTCTCCTTTTTTTCTTTTTGGATATTGGTTTATTGGGGACCCCGACACTCTCCTCTTCATTTACGCCGGCAATCACTTCTATGACTTTACCATCTCGCCATCCTAAGTTAATGGATCTGTCTACAAGTTTACCGTCAACCTCCATAACGGTAAAAGTTTTCTTGCCTTCCCTTTTGACCGCCGCTTTGGGGATCGTCAAAACATTTTTTCGCGTTCCAGTGGTAACTACAACATTGGCCGTCATCTCAGGTCGTAATTTAGAAATATTCTTTTTTTCAATATCGAGGATGACCTCATAATTCACCACGTTATCTTTAATGACTGCTTTAGGGTGGATTTCCCGAACCTTTCCCTTGAAAAATTTTTCTGAATAAGTATCAACAGTAAACAAAGCATCTTGTCCAACCTTTATTCTGCCAATATCCGTTTCATCTACATAAACGGTCATCTCAAGTTTTCTAAGGTCGATCAAAGTCACGAAGGTAGGTGCATTAAGACTGGCAACTACCGTTTCACCCTCCTGCGTAGAAACCAATGCAACTATTCCGTCAATAGGAGCCGTGATGTTTGCGTAGGAAAGTTGTATATCCTCCTCTTCAAGGCTTGCTTTGGCACGATCTACCATTGCTTTTGCAAGTCGACTGTCATTTGCCAATTGGCTTTGTTTAAGTTTTATCTCCTCATTTGCGAGATTGATTTGAGCTTTTAAAACCTCTAAACGCTCTGTCGCCTCGTCCACCACTGTATCTGCAATAAATCCTTTTTTGTTAAGCTTAAAGTTTCGTGCCAGCATTTTCTCTGCAAGGGTTAACTGGACTTGCAACTCTTGAATTTCTGCTTGGGCCTTGTTTATCTCCAGCGGCCCTTCAGTAAGGATTTTTTCTAGTCGTGCCTTTTCAGCATCTAAATCAGCCTGAAACCGGGCAACACGCAATATTACTCCTTCGTGTTCAATAACAGCGATTTTTTCTCCTGCACGTATAAAATCACCTATCTTTACAAGAAGACTTTTTACCTGTCCAGAAATACGCGCACCAATTTTTACCTCGGCCCCGGTCTTGAGAGTTACTGTACCGGTGGCTATAACCTTCTGATGAACGTTTTGACGGGTAACCGGTTTGAATTGGAAATCTTTTGCTTTGGTTTTTTCGGGGGGATTCCCAAAAATCATCGCATTGACCGTTTTTTCGATCGGGGCGAG
>CAYYIR010000098.1:0-7674 GCA_964471995.1 uncultured Nitrospina sp.
TAAGAATTTTAAGGCGATCTTCTTTAAGATTGATGTCGTAATAATCGTTGAGGTTATCTAGTCCAATAACTTCAAAACCTGTCTCTAGCAATCTTTTGGAAATATGGAAACCGATAAAACCTGCTGCTCCGGTGATTAAAATTTTCATGGTGGAAAATATCTCTTTGTTTTCCTTACGGGAATCAATCAACGACGTCCATAAAGGTCTTCATGGCGAAGAATATCGTTTTCATCTAATAGGTTGCCGAATTGGATTTCAAAAATAATAAGAATTTCTGAGCCAGGGTTTCCCAGTCGGTGCTTTGCATTTAGGGGAATGATAATCGAGTCATTTACTTCTAGATGAAAAGTATCTTCGTTTAGTTCAACTTTTGCAGAACCTGCGGCTACGGTCCAATGTTCACTTCGGTGTTTATGAGATTGCAGACTAAGCGATTCGCCGGGAAGTACTTCGATGCGCTTCAATAAAAAATTACTACCTGAATCAAGAACTGTGTACGACCCCCAAGGTTTTTTTACTTTGGCAGGCACCTTTACTTCGCTACAGCCCTTTTTATTTAGTTCCTCCACTAACTTTTTTATATCCTGTGAACGATCTTTGGCACAAACCAATAAAGCATCTTGAGTGTCCACTACTACCGTATTTTTTAAACCTAATGTTGCAACAAGTCGATCTTGTCCGTAAACAATTGAATCGTTACAATCATGAACTAAAACATTGCCTTTTAGAATGTTTCCTGCTTTATCTTTCTCGCATACCTCATCCAAAGCATTCCATGAACCTACATCGTTCCAACCTATATCAGCGGGGATAAAAACTACTTTCGAAGATTTTTCCATAACTGCGAAATCAATAGAAAGGTTGGGTAAAGCAGAGAAAACCTTAGAGCCTTTTTCATCTAGTTCGATATGGTCAAGTTTTTTCCCTGACTTTTGCAGACAATGCTTAAGGTTTTCAAGTTGAGAATAAATATTTCCTGCATGCTGTTGTAACTCTTCCAAAATGACCGAAGTTTTCCAGACAAATACTCCGCAATTCCAAAAATAAGTCCGACTTTTGAAATATTCTTTTGCCTTTTTCAGATCTGGTTTTTCCACAAAATGTTCGACTTGAAAAACATTTTCATCTTCTTTAGTTTTTGAACCTTGCTTTATATACCCAAACCCTGTTTCAGGCTGTTTTGGAGGGATACCGAGAGTTACGAGATACCCCTTTTTTGCCATAGTTTCGGCTTTTTGTATTACATTTATAAAATTTTCGGTGTTTGTAACAACGTGGTCTGAGGGAAAAACCGCCATGACAGAATCTGGATCATCGGCTGAAATAATTTTTGCCATTAAACCAATTATCAAAGCGGTGTTTCGACTGCAGGGTTCCGCTAAAAGATGATTAGGGAGAAAGCCAAAAGATTCCAATTGTCTAATGGTTTCTGTGGCTTGTTGTGTATGGGTTCCTATGCGCAGTTTGTCAACAGGAATTAGGGGTAGAAGCCTCTGAACCGTGTTCTGGATCATGGTTCCTGTGCCAACAATATTTTGTAGTTGCTTCGGGTTTTGCTCCCGACTAACCGGCCAAAACCTAGTGCCGCTTCCACCCGCTAAAATAACACCGTACATTACTTTAATTATCTTTCTTTTTTTTTGAGCTGGGTTTTATGAAATGCTCAAGAGTATTTTTTAGGAAAGTAGAGGAATGCATTGTTCATTTACAATTATATATCAAATGAAAAAGGTGGACAATATTAAAACAACAACTGTTTAAGTGATCTTTCAAAATTATTTTTGCAATGTATTATTGTTTTAATAGTTGAGCTATTTTGTCACAAGTGTAATTAGCAAAGGGTATTGCACAAGTAAAAGCTGGAGATACAGCGTTTAATATGTGTAGTGATTTGCTATCTCCTTCTATAACGAAGTCCATCTCAAGTTTTTTTTCACGAATGTTTAATAGCTGTGCCCGAATCCCCGGTTCCCCCCATTTGTTGAAAGAGCTTGGTCTTATTCCCTCTGCAAGCAAAGATGCTAGAGAAATTAACTTAGCTTGGGAATACTTTTGTATTTCTTCAAAAGCCATGGTTTTGAAGTCAAAATCGGAAGACCACAAAAGTCCTGCTTGGCGTAAAAGAATTTCCATCAATTCATTAAAATTAAAGTTAGACAGACCTTTGTAATTTTCACGCCAAAAAGCAGGAATGGCGGTGGGGCCAATTTTTACTTTTTGTTCTGCAGTTACTGTGAAATGGACCCCAAGAAAAGGGTTTCTTAAATCAGGAACGGGATAGATATTCGTGCGGAACGTTTCTGAATGTTTAGTAGAGTATAGATATAACCCTTTAAAGGGAAGAATACGGTAGTTCTTTGAAAAACCAAAATCTTGAGCAATTCTATCAGCATAAAGTCCCGCTGCGTTAACCATATACCCGAAAGCAATTTCCCCTTGAGAAGTCATGACTGATTCCTTACCTATTTTATTAAGATATAAAACTTGGCTTTTCAAAGTCGAACCTTCCTCTACTGCGTCTGCACACATAGCTTGAACAACTTTTTTGGGGTTTACTGATGATGTGGTAGGAGAGAAGAGGGCGCGTTCAAAAGTTTTAACTCTTGGTTCAATAGTTTTGGCTTCTTTTTCTGAAATAGAATTCAGAGGAACTTTATTTTTCTTTGCTCGACTAATTAATTCATCAAGAAGCAATAGTTCTGATTCATTTTTGGCAACGACCAGCTTTCCGCATTTATTAATTGGGATATTTTTAGATTCGCAGTATTTTGTTAGTTGCTGGTTTCCAGTTCGAGTAAAATTTGCTTTGAAACTATTTGTTGTGTAGTAAAACCCAGCATGAAGCACGCCACTGTTGCGTCCACTAGCATGAAGCCCGAAGTCATTTTCTTTTTCGATAAGAATAACTTTTGAATCAGGATGTCTTCTTTTAAGTTCGCGGGCTATGCTAACCCCAATGATGCCACCGCCAATAATAAGAAAATCGCAAGTAATCAATTTTAAGGACTAAGAAATAATGTTTCTATTGTGTTTTAAACCGTAAAGAATCTAAAGCTGAAAGTTAACCTTAATTTTATTGAGATATAAGGCTTCCATTTTCCCAATTTCCTGAATAAACGTTTCCGTTAGCCAGAACATAAACACCATGACCATGCGGCAAATCGTTCAAAAACTCTCCACGATAAACGTCTCCATTAGCATAAGAGTATTTTCCCTGTCCATTTAGCATATCATTGAGAAAACTTCCTTCGTATTGGTCACCATTGTCGTAGACAAGTTTCCCTAGCCCATTGGGTTTGCCGTGCTTGAATTCCCCTGTGTATACATACCCTTGCGTACAGGTAAAAATCCCTCGTCCATGCATTTGTTCTTGAAGCATTTGTCCCTCATATTTATCGCCATTTGGCCATATATGTGTTGTGAACCCTGGGGTTTTTTCTGTTTCACTGGAATGACTTTCAGAGGCTTGATTTTTTTTTCTTTCTTGGCGGGCTTTGGTATAGGTTGTAGATCTTCCCTTCCATCCTGAAGCTTCGGTATATCTTCGCTTCATATAAACCTCGGTCAGTTTTTTATATGCCTCGGTTATTTCTTGGAACCTTTCATGTGCTTTTTTCTGTAAACGTGGGGATTCAAGAGGGAATCTGTCAGGATGCCATTTTTTGACTAAAACTTTATAGGCTTTTTTAATTTCTTTCAGCGAGGCGCCAGGTCTTAATTTAAGAACAAGAAAATATTTTTCTATCATAATGAAACAGAATTAAATGCGATCCGACTATTTAAATTTTTTAGTATTTTATGTTAATGAACAAACCATTCGTCTGTACCTTCATGGCCATCCTGATGCTTTTTGTCCATTTCCCAAGCATGCAGAATATAATCAATACTGAAAGCTTCCCGGGTTACCGAGTTTCGTAAGTCAAAGTAGCGGTATCCACGATAATCAGGATAAAAATTTTCAATACTTAAAGGTAAGCAAGTCATGCCTTTAGACTCAGCTTCTTGTTTTATTTCTTCCCAATTGGAAGAATTTGTTGCTTCCACTACTATCCCTGCCCCATCTTTTTTTAGAAACATTAAGTGTCGTTTTTCTGAGTTCATTTTTCTATCATTAAGTATGTACTATCAGAATAATAAAAATTCTCAGTGTGAACACTTATTTTAGAATCATATTTATTCTAATCAAGATTAAAAATTAAAAAAGCTACGAAGAGGTCAGACAGTTTTTTAACGCCTCTTGCCAATGAGGGAGTTGGATATTAAAGGTGTTTTTGATTTTTTCATTGCACAGTAATGAAAAAAGAGGACGGATTGCATTAGTGTGATAGTCAGATGTCGGAATGGGGTTCAATGCGGCGCTTTCCATTCCCGATAAACTTAAAATTTCCTTAGCAAAACCATGCCAACTTGTCTTTCCCTGACAGGTTAAATGGAAAACTCCTGAGAGAGAGGGGTTATTTTGTTCCAACCATTTTTTTTGTAAACATTGTTCAAGGATTTGATGCGTTGCCAGCGCAATGGAGCGAGCCCAGGTAGGAGAACCGATTTGGTCATTAACAATGGTAAGTTTGTCTTTTCTCTCTGCCTTTGTTTTAATAGTTTTTAAGAAACTTTTACCATGAAGACTATAAATCCAGCCGGTTCTAAAAATAAGATAAGGAATCTGTACTTCCCCTATAGCTTTTTCTCCTGCCAGTTTGGATTTACCATAAACACTTAATGGACAAGTAGGATTTTCCTCTCTGTAGGCAATATTAGAATGACCATCGAAGACATAATCGGTGGAATAATGAATAAGGCCTGCTCCAACTATTTTTGCTGTCTTAGCTAGGATTCCTGGCGCGACTCCATTAATCGTCATTGCCAACTCAGGTTCTTCTTCTGCTTTGTCAACCGCAGTATAGGCTGCCGCATTGATAATGATGTCAGGGCGGGTGTCTAAAATTATAGGTTCGATAGAATTGGGTTTGGAAAAATCAAGCTGTTCCCTTGTAAAAGCAACAAGTGTTCCAAGTCTTTCTAATAGTTTGTTTAATTCTCTGCCCACTTGGCCATTTTTTCCTATAAGAAGAATTTTCATAAAAGAGAGTTTTAAAGAGTAGGTTGGTTACAGGATTTATGAAAAATTGTGTTTACGCGTTATCGATCATCCGGGTCAAATATTGACCGTATTCATTTTTCTTCAAGGTATGAGCAAGTTTGGCTACGTCCTCTTTAGATATCCAACCTTTACAAAAAGCAATTTCCTCAGGACAGCAAACCATTAGACCCTGCCTTTTTTGTATTGTTTCAATAAAATTAGAAGCATCGAGCAGAGAACAGTGCGATCCTGTATCTAACCAAGCAAAACCTCTACTCATCCTTTCGACAGAGAGCTGGGACTGCTGAAGATAAACTCGATTTACATCGGTGATCTCCAGCTCGCCTCTGGCGGAGGGTTGGATGGAATTAGCAATATTCACCACTTGATTGTCATAGAAATACAATCCGGTTATTGCATAATGAGATTTAGGTTGATCTGGCTTTTCTTCCACACCAACAACCTTGTCATTGGTGTCAAATTCAGCTACGCCATAATTTTGAGGATCCTTGACCCAATAACCGAACACAGTAGCACCTTTCTCACGTTTCTGAGCTATTTCCATTAAGCCGGGCAATTCGTTTCCGTAAAAAACATTATCGCCAAGAATAAGACTGCAGCCGTCATTTCCAATAAAATTTTTTCCAATAAGGAATGCTTGTGCTAACCCATCGGGGCTCGGTTGAATTCCATAAGTAATGTTAATACCCCACTGACTCCCATCCTTGAGTAATTCTTGAAACAGAGGTTGGTCCTTAGGAGTAGTGATGACAAATATATCGCGAATGCCGGCCAGTAACAGCGTACTCAAGGGGTAGTAAATCATAGGCTTATCATAAAGTGGCATTAGCTGTTTGCTAACTACCTGGGTCAAGGGGTAGAGGCGAGTTCCTGATCCACCCGCAAGTATAATTCCTTTATTAATCATATTGAATCCCTTAGGTTTATGTAAGGCCTAGACGTGTCCCTTTATAAGCACCAGACATTACACGGTTTACCCAGTCCTTATTGTTTAGATACCATTTGACGGTTTTTCGAAGACCAGTTTCAAAGGATTCTTGCGGTCTCCATTTCAGTTCATTTTGTATTTTGGTTGCATCTATGGCGTAACGTCGATCATGGCCAGGGCGGTCTGTTACAAATTGAATTAAATCTTGATGCGGACGAAACTTGGAATCTGGTAACAATTCATCCAATATATTACAAAGTGATTGAATCACTTCAAGGTTACTTTTTTCATTGTGACCCCCGATATTGTATACATGCCCGAGCTTCCCTTTTTCCAATACTGTTAAAATGGCTTTACAATGATCCTCTACAAACAACCAGTCGCGAACTTGTTTACCGTCTCCGTAAATAGGTAGCGGTTCTCCTTTTAGTGCGTTATGAATCATTAAGGGTAATAGTTTTTCAGGGAATTGATAAGGCCCATAATTATTGGAACAATTTGTTGTTAGTACCGGCAAACCAAAGGTTTTAAAATAGGCTCTTACCAGATGGTCGGAAGACGCCTTTGAAGCAGCATAAGGTGAATTAGGAGCATAGGGTGTATCTTCTGTAAACAACCCGGTTTCACCCAAAGAACCGTAAACCTCATCCGTTGAAACATGTAAAAACCTAAAACTGTTATTTTGGTTTGAGGTTTGTGAGGTCATGTAAGTACGTGCTGCCTCCAGCAACTCAAATGTGCCCACTACATTTGTCTGTATAAAATCTCCGGGAGAATCAATAGATCGATCAACGTGTGATTCTGCAGCAAAATGGACGATATAGTCGATCTGATGGGTTTTAAATATTTTATTAAGATTGTCTCTGTTGCAAATATCACCATTAATAAATTTATAATTTGGATCGTTTTCTATCGAAGATAATGTATCCAAATTCCCTGCATAGGTGAGTTTGTCATAGTTGACGACCTTTGCCTCGCTTGATTTCATAAGATTCAGGATAAAATTCCCACCAATGAAACCAGCACCGCCTGTAATAAAAAATGTTTTCATTTCTTTGAAATTCGGTGTTAAAACAGGGATTACAGGGAAAAACAGGAACAACTTGTTGAAAGTATAAGCGTTTAAATCTTTATTTTCAAGATAATGAACCTTACTTGTTTTGTCGTTAAGTCGGCATATACCATCCTAAACTAAAATTATATGTCATCCTCTAATTCCATTGCAGTTGTAATCGTTAACTGGAACGCCGGCCACTATCTAAGAAAATGCCTTCAAAGTTTGAAAACGCAAACATTGAAACCCACCCGAGTTCTGATTGTAGATAATGCAAGTATAGATGATTCGATGACAGGTTTAGAGGAGGAGTTTGAGAATTATGAAATTATAAGGCTGGAAACTAATAAGGGTTTTGCTTTTGCCAATAACCTTGCTGTTAAAAAAGTAAATGATTGTAATTGGATTGCATTCTTGAATCCAGATGCGTTTGCGCATCCAGAGTGGTTGGAAAAGCTGATTGATGCTGCAGAAAATTTTCCAGAATATAAATCATTTGGCAGTCATATGTTAAAGCATGGAACTGACAAGATGGATGGAACGGGAGATATTTATCATGTTTGTGGTTCGGCGTGGAGGCGAGATTATGA
>CAYYIR010000099.1:0-7621 GCA_964471995.1 uncultured Nitrospina sp.
GGACAGTATACGAATCGAGCGGTACCTCTCCTGTTTAAAAATAGGAAGGTTTGTTCTTTTCTTGAAAGACGGTCGCGGATGGAGGCGATCAGTTTACCGGAAAGAATGGAAAAGTTTTTGAATTCTTTGCGTTCCCTTCTCATATCTAATAAGCTGACAATGGGAAGCATGGAATCTCCCACTCGTTTATCTAAGGAGAGATATTGATATTTGTTGAGCTGGGTATTGTGAATCGATTCTAAAGAGGGCGTCGCGGAACCCATTAGAACCAATGCATTTTGTGATCGGGCTCGCATCACCGCTGTGTCCCGAGCATGGTAACGGGGCGTGGAATCTTGTTTGTAGGAGCCATCATGCTCTTCATCAATCACAATGATTCCCAAATTAGTGAAGGGTGCGAAAACAGCGGAACGTGCTCCCACAGCAATAAAAACCTGCTTGTCGTGGATTTTTTTCCATTCTAAAAATCTTTCTTTTTTTGACAGCCCACTATGAAGAATTGCCACTCGATCGCCAAAACGTTGCCGAAAACGTTCTACCGTTTGGGGTGTCAGGGAGATCTCAGGAACCATCATGATGGCGGTTTTACCTTGTTCAAGAACTTGTTGAATGCATCGTATATAGATTTCAGTTTTTCCACTACCGGTCACACCTTGCAACAGGTAGGATTGGAAATTTGATTTTTCAATAACTTTGCTAAGTTTTTCAAAAACTTGTTTTTGTTCAGGTGTGAACTTTAAAGAAGCTCCAATGGGTTGATTGGATATATTGACATGGGTTGCTCTTTCTAATTTTTTTGTAAAGATTTCTATTAGTCCTTTTTCTTTTAAATTTTTTAGGGCAGCCGCACTTCCCGTCACACTTTTTTTTAAATCTGATGCGCTAGTTTCTCCTTTCATTAGTTGATAGTAGACTTTTTTTTGTTTGGGGCTTCGTTTAAGTAGTTTTTCTATTTGATCGGGTTCTTGAAAATCTTGATTGATTCGAGCGGTTTTAATATATTGGTAACCGATGGTACTCTTAGAAATGAACTCCGTTGAGTTTAGAAGGCCATCTTTTACCAAATGGGCTAGGCAATAGGCACTGAATTTTTTCCCCAATCGTTTCTTGCATTGCTTAATAGTTGCTTTCTGATGCTCTTGAATAGTTTGCAAAAGAAGTACTGCTGATTTTGAAACGTGGCCCTTTATTAAGGCATCGATACCAATTTCCGTAAGCGAAAACTCTTCTCGGCTTTCATCATCTAGCCCTGCCGGAAGTGCTGCTCGTATTGCTTCTCCCCAGGAGCATTGGTAATAGCTGCTCAGCCATTTTGTCAACGAAAGAATTTCAGTGCCAACAATAGGTTCTGTATCAGGTAAATCACTTAGGGATTTTAACCGGATCTTTTTGTCCCATCGAGAAGTCAGATTAACAACATAGCCGGTGATTCGGCGTCTACCGAAAGGTACGAAAACCCGCATTCCTACCTCAACCTTACCTAGAAACTCTGGAGGTATTTCATAAGTAAAAACTTCTTTTAGTGGAAGGTTAAACGTTACTTCTGCATATGGTTTTTTGGGGGCGGGAGTCACTATTAAATGTTTATAGTAATCTTCATAATGAATAGAAAAGAGTTTCTATATATTTCCAAATTGTACCATTCACTTGCCCTGGAGCCAATTATCAATAAATTTAAAAATATCATGAGTTTTCGAAAGAAGACGAAAAAGAAAAATATTACTTGACTAGTTTTTACGGTACTCAGCAGTATTCTTCTTCGGTTTGGAAGCATTTTATGAATATTAAAAGAGTCAATAAATATTGACTCTTTATTTGTTTTCCTTTAACCTCGCTAGCTTCACAAATAATTTTAGACAATGTTGTTTGTAAAAGGGGTTAAGCCATGAAAGTAGGAGACAAGGTAAAATTTAATTTTGCAGGGAAGAAAAAGGAAGGTATCGTCAACAAGTTGTTTGACAAGAGTGTTTATTTGAAAGTCGATTTCGAAAAAGACAAACAGAAAACCGTCAAACGGAAGCTCAGCGAAATTGATGGCGGTAAAGCAAAGAAAAAAAAATAACCAGACTGCATCCATTGCCTTTAAGCCCTTACTCGGGTTAGAGAAAGAATTGAACCTGATTCATCAACCGGGGTATTAATTTGGGTCGATATAACCTTGGGTCAAACTCTGCCAACCTTTTTTTATTTTCCTGATAACAAAGATTGATGAATGCTTTAGGGCTCATAGATGATTTTTCTATGTCTGCGGCCTGTATGGTAAAGGATTCGCCTCCCATTTTTTTTAAATCCATAAGCCTGCTCCAGCCTGCAGAGGCAAATGCTAGCAAAGTATTAAACCAATGTATTTGAGGCATAGGGAAACTACGACAGTGGCGCATGTATAAAAGCCAATTATGGATAAACATTATATGTCTTGCTTCTTCCTTGACAATTGGTTCCATCACTTCTATCAAGCTTAAAGGGTAGTCTTTTGATGCTTTTGATATCTGAATGAATCCGAAAGCGAAAAAAGAATCAATACACTCCCCTGCCCCTGTCGACATAAAACTTCTTTCCAAATCATCTTCAAGCGGTTCTTGAACTAGCTCTTTAAAAGGAATTTCATATTGTTTTAAAAAACATCTTAGGATATCTGCGTGACGACCTTCTTCATAACCTTGAAGTTCAATAGCTTCGCGAATTAGAGGGTCATCAACTTCTTTTGCATAGGCTGAAAGCTTTAAGCCGACACGGGTCTCTGTGAATATAGCGTAGTCCCAAATTGGAAATCCCTTAAGCTTTCTAATAGTCTCTAAGCTCAAATCAGGCCAGTCCAACTCTTCGGGAATAAAAGGTTTGTGGGTGTCTAAGAATTGTCTACAAAAAATTTCTTTATGTTCTTGAGTACCAGCTTTAACCTTCATAATTATTAAATTGATGTCTTAATAATAAGTTTTAATTTTAGAATTTTTCTTAAGATTTTCAATGTAGTCTCGAGTTGCCTGAGAGACCTTTTTGTTAACCAAGAACTTTTCAATTTTGGCTTTTTCTGTTTTAAAAGGGCTGACCCTGGCTGGTTTTTTATCAGTTACTTTAAGCACGTGGAAACCATGCCCGGTTCGGAATATATTGCTAACTTCACCGATTTTCATTTTAAATGCGCGATTACTAAATGCCGGTAGCATCTGCTTACGGGTAAAATATCCTAAGTCTCCGCCCTTTGACGCTAGACTGTCTTGGGAATGCCGCTTAGCCAAGCCAGCGAAATCTGAGCCATTTTTTATCTGATCTAATATGGATTCAAATTTTTTGATCACAGCTTGTTCCCCTGTTTTTCCTTTTGAAGGTTCAAACTTTAGAAGTATGATGCTGGCACGGACTTTTTCAGAGCTTTGAAACTTACTTTTATTTTTTTCGTAATAGGCCCGAGTGTCCTTTTCATCAATTTTGATCTTCGGTTCGATTTCTTTTTTTATTAACTGATCCATAAACATATCGACTTTAAGTTCTTGCTTATATTGATTTATGGTGATGCCTCGATTATTTAGCCGGTGTTCGAAAACGGAATCAGATTTAAATTTTGCTTTTACTGTTTCCAGTCTCTCAGATAGCATCTTTTCAGAGACCGTTATTCCAGATTCTTTAGCTTTAAGGACCAACAGGGTACGTCCTATTTCATCATCAATTAGTGTTTTGGCGGCCGCTTTTTCCTGGTCGGCGGTTAGAGGAGTTCCTCTTTTTTTATATTTAGCAGCGGCCTTTTTTAGTTCTCGGAAAATTATATCTCCGTTTATATCGTGGTTGTTAACCTTTGCTACTACTTTGGGCAGTTTAATGCTGAGTTCGTCATGCTTATGACCCGAATGGGCCCAAATTAATGTGGATTGATTAGTAGTAAGCGAACAACATAAAAATAGAAAAACTGAAGGAATGAACCTTTTCATTGAGGATTCCTTTCTGCGATATAGGGTATGCAAATTGATGATATTTAAAAATTAAATTAATCATTCATAGAGGTGTTGTCAATGGAATTATTTAGATTTAAAAAGTATTACTGAAATGGAGATCAGGGTTTAATTGAGAGTATTTTAAAAAACAGATTTAATGAATAGGAAGGACCGTTCGAAAGCCGTAAATTTCGTTTTTAATATGCGGATAATTGCGGGCTCGTTTTACTACTTTTACACTTTCAATACTGTTTATCCAAGATCCTCCTCTAAGAACCTTCATTTTTAAAGGGCCTCGGGGGCCTTCTGGATTGATCTCAGGGCTGTTTTTGTAATAATTTTCATCATACCAGTCCAGACACCATTCCCATACATTGCCGGCAGTATTGTATAAACCGAATGGACTCACCCCAGAGTGATAATAATTGACTGGAGCGGTATGTGAATAGTTATCATTTTTGCCGAAAATATTAACAAAGAAAAAGAAAAATCCTTTATCAAACTTACTTCCCCAGGGCCAAAGGCGGCCATCATTGCCGCGGGCAGATTTTTCCCATTCAGCTTCGGTTGGTAGACGGCGACCTTTCCATTTCGAGTACGACATAGCATCATTCCAACTTACTCCTACCACAGGTTGTTCTGGATCATTGAAGCGTGAGTCATCCCAGAAAATAGGTGCGGAGTGGCCGGTAGCATCCATAAACATCTGGTAGTCCTGATTGCTGACTTCATATTTATCAATATAAAAGCTTGAGGTGTAGACGAAGTGCATGGGTTTTTCATCGTTATTCCCTGACGAAGTTCCCATCTGAAAATAACCCTCCGGTATAAAAATCATGCCTGTCGGTATTTTTTCCTGAGCTTGCGCAGATGAAAGGAAAGAAAGAGCTGCAGAAAGGATAAGGGGTAGTATTTTTGGAAATCCCATACAGGTAATACCTGAAGGAAAGTGCATTACAAATTAAAAAAGCTAATATGAGTTACTAGATCGCGTTTGGTTTCAGGAGCCAACTCTTCATAGGCATCTAAGTTTTCAATATTTATCCATTTGTAATGCCCATTCCAACAATTGAGAGTTATAACATTGTTACCATACCAGTCCATGGTGCTATTTAAAAAAATAGGCCCCTGGCATTTTTGACACCGGCCATGAATCTCATGAATGTTTTGATGCTTTTTCATTAACTTACTTGATCTAAGGAAGAAATCCTCTTTTATATTGTTATCCTATTTTATAAATTAAATTATAATCAGGTCGTTTGCGCAAGTTTATTTCAATATTTTATTGAAATAAAAGCCCTAAAACCTTTAATTTGTCAAGGCATTTCTACCTGGCAACGCCTGAAGATAATAGATTTACTCTCATACAACTAAAATAATTTTTTAAATCATTTACTATGATTCGGGCTTTAATCTATTACCTTTTGTTCCAAGGGGTATCTGGTTTTCTTAAGAAGTATTTTCAACTCATCGATAGGAAGTCCTATAATGTTGGTTTTTGATCCCGAAAAAGAGCGCACCATGAAACTCCCTTTCCCTTGGATAGCATAAGCTCCTGCTTTGTCCATGGGCTCTCCAGTAGCAATATAGTCTTTGATTTCCTGAATGGTAAGTGGTTTGATTTTGATTTTAGAGAAAACACATTTGTCGAATGATTTTTCCGGCCCCACTACACATATTCCTGTTACTACAATATGTTCCCTACCACTCAACCTTTTTAAAATGCGTTCCGCATCTTTTTCGTCATCGGGCTTTCCAAATATTTCATCGTCCAGTGTTACCAAAGTGTCAGCACCTATTACCCAGCAGTTGGGAAAACTCGGTGCTATAGAATCGGCTTTTGCACGTGCTATATTTCGAGCATTTTCTTCTGGACGTAATCCGATATCCAATACTTCTTTTATGCAACTAGGCGCAACCTCAAACTGGTTGGATATTTCTTTTAAGAGTTCTCGTCGGCGAGGCGATTGCGATGCCAAAACTAATTTAGAATTATTTTTAATCATAAGTGCGCCAACATACCCTAAACTCAAATTTCCAGCAAGTACCTTAGTGCGCTGGCCTTAATAACTTCTTATAATAAAAGTATGGTCAGTAATTCTTCTATCAAAAATGTTTTAACTCATCATCTTCCACCTAAGTGGGTGGAAATTAGTGCATAAATCCTATATATTTACTTCTTTTATTTTTAAATTTTGGGGGAAACATGGCGGGAGCGACCCATCAAATACAAATACGCCATATTCTTGTAGATAAAAAAGAAGTGGCAGGCCTTTTAAAAGAAACCATTGAAGGTTTACCCAACGAAACTGCACGGGTTCAAATGTTGATGAAGTTAGCTGGGAAGTACAGCATATGTTCAGTTTCTAAAGAGGATGGGGGTAACTTGGGTTGGTTAGAGGTTGGCTGGAATAAGAGCGATCCACGACAACCTCGTGGCGGTTTCAAATCATTAAGCAACGACGAACTCAATGACTTTATCATGCAAGGGGTCGAGACTATGTCACTGAGTAAGGGCGATGTTTTTGGTCCGATAGAAACTTATGAAGGCTTTCACATTGGCATTATTTGCCAGGAAGTCAAACTGAATCGGATTCTTTAACAGCAGTGGTCAGTTGTTCTCCTTCTTCGTCAATAAAGTTGTAAGCAAAACATCCACTGGTGCATCGGACCATATAATGGGGACAGGACCGGCAGGGCTCTTTAGCTTTGGTTTTGTCGAATACGGTGTTTAAAAATTTTGAACCCATTTTTGCCATTGCAATCGAATTCACTTCCTTAAAATCCGACACATTGCCTAGTTTCAAATTGTGAAACGGAAAGCAATTAAAACAATCTCCTTTTGAATCAATGTCCATGGGGCTGCCATCCGCACAGCCAAAATAATAGTCGTTATTTTTCCATTCTTCTGTTGGTGGAAGCTGTTTATTGCCGTGGAAGAAAAAGCGGTCGGTGAGAGAGAACTGGCTTTCTTGAATTTCATCCAGAAAACATGGCGGAAACGAGCAGTCAAATCGGAAACACATTTGAGGGAACCGCTCAAGGATTTTTAACATTTTCTGGCCGACTTTTGGGTAATCGCGAATTGGCAGATAAATATTTGCTTCGCCACCAATAATTGGAAATGCGGGGCTTACACGAACTTTATATAACTGATCTTTTGGAAGTCCGACCTTCTGGTAGATGGTATCTATTTCTTGACATTGTTTTTCGAGATCTTGATCTTTTGAATAAAGGTTGAGGCTGAAAGTGATACTGTAACCGTTTGTTCGAAGCATTTTTTCAGCCACCTCTTTACAACGTTCATGATTTTTTTCTGAAATGTTTTCTAGGGTCTGCCAATTTAAGAGAATAGCAAAAACTACATTTTTATTTCTTGCTCCATTAGGCCCTGCCATTTCTAGCATCAGGTCTAAAACCTTATCTGGCATCAGACCATTTGAAAATACGCTGAGATGGGAATAAGGCAGAATATCTTTGTAAGTATTTCGAAATATATCGTTGAACTGGGGATGCAATGTCGGTTCACCCCCCATGAAATTAATTATTGGAGTATTTTTTATTTTAGGCAGAAAGTCTTTGAGAAAATAATCATATTCCATCGACTTGCCAGGTGTTTTGACGGTCTCTTCCATGTATTCGTCTGCAAAACAATAATTGCATGTTAGATTGCAATAACTATTCAATATAAT
>CAYYIR010000100.1:0-7495 GCA_964471995.1 uncultured Nitrospina sp.
AACGAATTTTTTCTGGAGAAGCAATACGAACCCGAATCGCGTCAAACAGGATCGGATTTTTTGGCTTATCAAATTGTGTAAGGTTATCCACGAGGGATTTCTCCTTTTATATGAGAGTTATCGTACACTGTCTAGATTCTAATTTATTCCAAAGCCCGGCATCATAGATTTAAACCAAGGCCATATTAAACTTATCTTCTAAAAGTTTATTTCACCGATTCAATCAGCTCAACATCAATAGCCAAACTTTGCAATTCCTTAACAAGAACGTTGAATGATTCCGGCAGGCTTGGGTTGAGATGCGTATCCCCTTTTACAATAGCTTCATACATGCGTTTTCGACCCTCTACATCATCAGACTTCACAGTTAACATTTCCTGAAGGGTGTATGCCGCACCATAAGCCTCTAATGCCCAAACCTCCATTTCTCCAAGTCGCTGCCCACCAAACTGAGCTTTACCACCCAATGGCTGCTGCGTTACAAGAGAATAAGGCCCTGTTGAACGCGCATGAATTTTGTCGTCGACTAAATGATGGAGTTTCAATATATAGAGATAACCAACCATTACATTTTGTCGAAACGGTTGGCCTGAGCGACCATCGATCAGCCTCACTTCGCCCGTTTCCGAGCAATTTCCCTGCCGCAACAATTCTCGGATTTCGCTTTCTTTTGCACCATCGAAAACGGGTGTCGCCATAAACTTTTCGTTAGATTTAGCTGCCATACCCAAATTGGTTTCCAAAATTTGCCCTACGTTCATTCGCGATGGCACGCCCAGCGGATTTAAGATGAGCTCAATAGGCTTACCGCTTTCCATATAAGGCATATCTTCTTCAGGAACAATAGTCGAAACAACACCTTTATTACCATGTCGCCCAGCCATTTTATCGCCAACTTGAAGCTTTCGCTTCATTGCCATAAAAACCTTTACAAGCTTAATCACACCCGGCGACAAATCATCACCCTTTTTCAAACGAGAAACTTTTTCTTCGAGCATTGATTTAAGAATCCCTACCTGCTCTTTAGAACTGGATTCCATATCAAGAAGGGTTTTGTCATCTACACCTTGAGCTGGCACCTTAGACAAATCCTTGATGCTCATTTTAGCGATTTCTTGTTCCTCAATAACCTGACCTTTTTTAAAACTCACCCTACCAATCGTAGTTGACTTGGATGCCTTTTCCCCAACAAGGAGACTGCGCATCTTTTTCGCCGTTTCACTTTTAACGATATCTATCTCATCGCCATAATCTTTTTGAATCAGGGAAATTTCCTCTTCTTCAATTGCCAATGTGCGTGCATCTTTATCGATTCCCTTCCTAGAAAACACTTTTACATCAATGACGGTGCCATGCACTCCAGGTGGCACACGAAGCGAAGTATCACGAACGTCACCCGCTTTTTCACCGAAAATAGCTTTTAAAAGTTTTTCCTCGGGACTAAGCTGGGTTTCCCCTTTAGGCGTAATCTTCCCAACCAAAATATCATTAGGCTTGACGTTTGCGCCTACTCGAATAATACCGCTTTCATCCAAGTTTTTAAGAGCCTCTTCCCCCACATTAGAAATATCGCGGGTGATTTCTTCCTTACCCTGCTTAGTATCACGAGCTTCGACTTCAAACTCTTCTATATGCACAGATGTATAAACATCGTCTTTTACGAGCTTTTCACTAACAATGATGGCATCCTCAAAGTTGTAACCATCCCAAGGCATGAAGGCAACCAGAATATTTCGCCCCAACGCCAACTCTCCATGATCGGTTGCAGGACCATCTGCCAACACATCACCCCTTTTCACCGTCATCCCCGAAGAAACTCGAGGCCGCTGATTGATACAAGTGTTTTGATTGGACCGCTGGTATTTATGAAGGGAATAAATATCTACATTGGAACCTAACTGGCTTCGGAGAGTTTTAATTTTTCCTGCCGGCTTCTTATCAGTACGGACCACAATTCGTGTTGCATCTGCACTGATGACCTCACCATCGCTTTCAGCAACGACTACGGCACCAGAATCGTGAGCTACAATTGATTCCATACCGGTACCCACGAGAGGTGCCTCGGAACACAGCAAGGGAACCGCTTGGCGTTGCATGTTGGAACCCATCAGCGCACGATTTGCGTCATCATTTTCCAAAAACGGAATTAGGGACGCCGCCACACTGATTAATTGCTTGGGAGATACATCCATAAAATCAACCTTCTCTCTGGGAGTAAGAACAAAATCTCCACCTTTGCGCGCGGAAACAATCGAGTCTGAAAGCTTCTTCTTTTCATCTATCTTTGCATTGGCCTGAGCTATTACATACTTATCTTCAACCAAGGCAGTGTGAAACTCAACATCTTCCTGAGCCACCGCGTTTGTAACTTTTCTGTACGGAGTCTCAATGAACCCGTAGTCGTTAACACGGGCATAGGTACTTAAAGATGCAATCAATCCAATATTTGGCCCCTCTGGCGTTTCAATAGGACAAATACGACCGTAATGAGTCGGATGCACATCACGCACTTCAAACCCCGCTCGCTCTCTAGTCAATCCCCCCGGCCCCAAAGCACTGAGACGTCGCTTATGCGTAACCTCAGAGAGCGGATTAGTTTGATCCATAAATTGAGATAATTGACTGCTCCCGAAGAATTCCTTAATGGCTGCTGTGACCGGTTTAGAATTGATCAAATCATGGGGCATGGAAACATCTAAATCCTGTATAGACATTCTTTCAATTATCGCTCGTTCCATTCGAACAATTCCGACACGGAATTGGTTTTCCAAAGATTCACCCACGGCACGGACCCTACGGTTACCGAGATGATCTATATCATCAATATCACCAATTCCATTTCTGAGATCAACAATGTGTCTCACAACTGCCACCAGATCTTCCAAAGTCAGCAGTCGGTTCTCTATTGGAATATCTAAACCAAATTTCTGGTTTAGCTTAATACGACCTACTACGGACAGGTTGTATCGCTTAGGATTGAAAAACAAATTAGCAAATAGAGAACGCGCAATTTCTGGAGTTGGCGGGTCCCCAGGACGAAGTCTTTTATAAATTTCCTTTATCGCATCTTCCTGATTTTGAATTTTTGCCGCCGCCAAAGTATCTCGTATAACCGAATCCGATGTCTCTTCATCAATGTGCAAAATTTGGATCTCGGTGAGCTTGTTTTTCTTGATTACCTCAACCACACCTTCAGTGATTTCGCAGTTGGTTTCAACTTCAATTTCACCCGTCTCAGTATCAACAATTTCCTCAAATAAATATTTTCCGATTAAACTTTCCGGATCAATCTCTACCTTAGAAGATTTCGTCAAGCGGCCTAATTTTTTGGCAACCCCCACCGTGACCTTTTTACCTGACTTCAGAATCACATCGTCGGTTTTAGGATCTATCACATCATCCTTAACCTTGAACCCGATAAGCAGGCTTTTACTCCCCATGAAAAAGCGAAAGTCTTTTGTGATACTTACTTTTTCAATACTGTAATAGGTCTTCAGAATAGTTTTGATATCCATTCCGAAACCTTGCAAAAGAATGGTGGCTGGAAGCTTCCGTCTACGATCAATTTTGACATACAATAGGTCCTTAATATCAAATTCAAAATCGATCCAGGAACCACGATCCGGAATAATTCTTGCCGAATACAGAACCTTACCGCTTACATGCGATTTACCTTTGTCGTGAGAAAAAAAAGCGCCAGGAGAACGATGCATCTGACTAACTATAACGCGTTCCACTCCATTGATCATGAAGGTACCGGTCGGGCCCATTACGGGCATTTCACCTAGGAATATCTTCTGTTCTTTTACCTCTCGAATTGTGTTCACAGTGACCTGCGGCACTTTTTCTTTTTCAAGAACAGCTATAACTTCTTCGGTGATTTCTGTTTTGGCTGGGATAAGATTTTTTGAAGTACCTGGCTTCTTAACCTCTTCAACAATTATTCTGCCAAGCAAATTTTTCAAAACACGAGCATTAAGTTCAACCGCTTCACGATCAAAAAGCACAAGACGAACCATAATCTTGATAGGATCAGAATAGGTAAGACCCTTTTGCCTACAGTCACTAAACTTATGCTTTTCTTTGTATGCGACTTCCTGCTTACAGGTATCACAAAAGACACCCGGACCTCCAAGTTCCTTAAACTCACCGCAACCGCATTCCCAAATACCTACTTCGAAGCCAACATATTCAATACGAGCGTTGGCATTCAAATCAGAAATCGGGAAGACATCGCTAAAAACATCTTCTAAACCGTTTTTCTGCCTATCATGCGGAGCTACATCCCATTGGAGGAAATTCTCAAATGATTTTTTTTGAATTTCGATGAGATTGGGAATACCAATTACTGTCGGAATTCGTGCGAAATTTTTTCTTTGTCTAAGATTGCCAAGCGCTCTTTGAGAACGGTTTTTTGACATAGGGCCACACCCTTCTGGAAGAAAGATTAACGGAAAATTTTGGTTCTAAAGCAAATACAAAATTACTGCACTAGATCTCCGTTACTTAACTTCCACAGTACCACCGGCCTCCTCGACTTTCTTTTTAATCTCCTCAGCTTCCTCTTTTTTCACACCTTCTTTAATTGCCTTGGGAGCTGCCTCAACAAGATCCTTCGCATCTTTTAATCCCAAACCCGTAATAGTTCGAATTTCTTTGATAACCTGGATTTTTTTATCACCTGCAGCAGTAAGCACAACATCGAACTCCGTTTTCTCTTCAGCTGCAGCATCACCACCCCCTGCAGCAGGTGCAGCAACTGCAACAGCAGGTGCAGCAGCAGTTACACCATATTTATCTTCTAATTCTTTTACAAACTCTGACATCTCTAAAACAGTCATATTATCTATGAAGGAAACTACGTCTTCCTTTGTGGCGGCCATTGCGCCCTCCTTTCAAAAATTGTTTGTTCTAAAATTATTTTTCAATATTTAATTTATAACGATTCCCGTAATAGGAGTCGGCTTATTCAGATGCTTTTTTTTCTTTTATAGCGTCTAACGTACCCACCAATTTTCTCAACAACCCACCTAGAGCTCCAACAAAGTTGGTTGTCGGTCCATTCATTGTTGCTAACAACTGCGAAATCAAAACTTCTTTCGAAGGAAGGTCAGCTAAAGCTTTCAATTCCTCAGCGGAAACTTTTTTCCCCTCAACCACACCGCAGATCATCTTAGGAGTTTTTGCAGCTCCAGTTTTTGCATATTCCGAAAGCGCTTTCGCCGGTGCCACCGCATCCTCAAAGCTAACCACCAGAGATACGGGCCCAATAAAATCCTCATCTAACAATTCAAAGGGTGTATTTTTAGCAGCCTGCTTAGCCAACGTATTTTTAATCACTCGAAAGTCTATTGCCCTACCGCGCATATGATTACGGAGTTGTGTCATTTCCGTTGCTTCTATACCCTGATAATTCGCAAGGACAGCTGATTTAGCTTTAAGGAAAACTCCATTAAGCTCTTCAACCTTTTTAATTTTTTCTGCATTCGGCACGGTCGCCACCCCCCTAACTCACAAACCCCCGGTAAGGGGAAATTTTCAATTTAACTAAGCCGTATACACCACTCGAACCCCAACCCCCATTGTAGTCGAAACTGAGATTCCTTTAATATAATGACCCTTGCTCGATGCTGGCTTGGCTTTTACCAATGTAGCAATGAGCGTTTGGTAGTTTTCAACAAGATCCTCAACCGAAAAGCTTGCTTTTCCAAGAGAAGCATGGACAATTCCCGATTTATCAACACGGTAATCAACCTTACCGGCTTGAATCTGCGAAATTGCTTGCTTAATATCGAAAGTCACGGTTCCTGTTTTTGGATTCGGCATCAAACCTCTAGGACCTAGTACTTTGCCTAATTTGCCCACCTGACCCATCATGTCTGGAGTTGCAATTACCCGATCAAAATCCATCCAACCACCCTGAATTTTTGAAACCAGATCATCCCCACCTACTACTTCTGCACCAGCCTCTTTGGCTTCTGCTTCCTTTTCACCTTTCGCAAAAACCAATACACGAAACTTTTTCCCAGTGCCCTTAGGCAAAACTACACTACCGCGAATATTCTGATCTGCTTTTCTAGGATCCACGCCCAATCGAACAGCAACATCCATAGACTCATCAAATTTTTCAGAATTGGATTCTTTGGCAAGCCCAATTGCTTCTTTCAGCTCATATTTCTTATCAGCATCAATCTTTTGGGCCGCAGCCCTATATCTTTTTCCGCGTTTAGGCATAATTCCCCCCATCTAACCTTCTACTTTTAGCCCCATGCTTTTTGCTGAACCCTTAATGATGTTAACCGCCATATCCAAATCTTCAGCATTTAAGTCTTCCATTTTAACTTTTGCAATATCTCTAACCTGCTCCAAGGTCACACTTCCCACAGACTCCTTACTTGGGTTTGAGGAGCCCTTAGCAATTCCTGCTGCCTGCTTAAGTAAAGCTGATGCAGGCGGAGACTTTGTAATAAAAGAAAAACTTCTATCCTTATATACCTCGATAATTACAGGTATAATACTCCCTTCCTGCCCTTGGGTTTTCGCATTGAATGCCTTACAAAAATCCATGATCGCCACACCATGCTGCCCCAAGGCAGGCCCGACAGGCGGCGAGGGCGTTGCCTGTCCTGCAGGAATCTGTAATTTTATCTGGCCCATCACTTCTTTAGTAGCCACTCTTCATACCTCTTTTTACACTACTGGATTAATCAACCCACAATTCTAAACACGTTCAATCTGAGGAAATTCAAGCTCAACGGGTGTCGCACGACCAAAAATAGAAACCATAACCCGCACCTTACCTTTGTCGTGATTCACATCCTCTACAATACCATTGAAGTTAAGGAAAGGCCCATCGATAACCCGGATGCTTTCTCCTTTTTCAAACGAGAATTTCGGCTTTGGTCTAGCAGACTCACCCTTTATTTGGTCCATAATTGTCTTAACCTCCGCCTCCGAAAGAGGAATCGGTTCGGAACTACCGCCCAAAAAACCCGTAACCTTAGGGGTATTTTTAATCATGTACCAAATATCTTGATTCATCTCGACGTTAATAAGAATATAACCAGGAAAAAATTTCCTAGAGGAAACCTTTTTCTTACCCTTACGAACTTCGACAACCTCTTCAGTCGGGATAACTACCTCACCAAAGAGGTCCCCATATTGGGAGTGCCCAAATTGCTCTTCTATGCTTAGCTTCACCTTCCGTTCAAATCCGGAATAAGTGTGAATAACAAACCATTGCTTAGACAATATTCACCCGCTTAGATATTAATGAGTCCCTGAACAATCTTGGAAAGAATTGCATCAATAATTCCCAGAAACAATGCCATCACCAAAACCACAAACACAACCACAGCAGTTCCACTCATAGCCTCCCTACGGGTAGGCCACGTTACTTTTTTTACTTCTGCTCTGACCTCACCCAGAAACTCTATCGCCTTTGAAAACATAATCCTCAAATAAGTTAATACAGGCCAGGAGGGATTCGAACCCC
>CAYYIR010000101.1:0-3000 GCA_964471995.1 uncultured Nitrospina sp.
CAAGAATCGGATCCATCCATTTTTCAGCGCACTCAGAGCGAGGCGGCAAATCTCCAGACTTCCCTTTACCTGGATAGCAAAAGGCCATAGGGACAATAGAAAAAATTTTTGTATCGTAAAATTTTTCTTTCGCCACTTGCATCCATTCACGCAATCTTTCACCACTCGCATCATTCCAGGGAATTCCGGACTCATGCACCTTGATTCCGGGAGCTTGACCAACAATCAAAATTTTTGATTCTTCAGAAAATGAAAAAATAGGTTTGGGTAAATAGGGAAGGTCAGCCTCACAAAGAATACATGCTTTTATATTTTTTTTAAATTCATTTATTGTGTTAGATTTAACCATTAGATTATTTTAATCAAAGGAGAAACCAAATGAACAGACAAACATTATCAGTCTTTTCACTATTTTTAGTAGGAGTTTTTTCTTTTCTAGGTATGGCGGGGAGTGGAGAAATTCAAAACATTACACTTCATGGAAAAACTTTAACCCTAATCGGGGAAAAAACACATGTGGGGAAAAGATTACCGACCCTGCGCCTTCCTGATCTTGGAATGAAAATGATTGATTTACAATCGTTTAAAGGCAAGGTAACAATAATGAGTGTGGTCCCTTCTCTGGATACTCCCACCTGCGATAAACAAACCCATATACTCAGCGAAGAAAATAAAGGACTCGACAAAACCGCAAATTTGGTGACTGTCAGTCGCGACCTACCCTTCGCGCAAAAACGGTTCGCCAAGAATGCCAAGATAAAAAATCTAACCTTCTTATCAGATTATCGTGACGCCGAATTCGGAAAAAAGACGGGATTACTAATCAAAGAAAATCGACTCTTGGCACGAGCCGTATTTGTATTAGACCAAGATGGAATTGTTCGCTATGTAGAAATTGTATCTGAACTGGCTAAACTTCCCGACATGGATAAGGCTATGAATTTTGCCCGTTCGCTTTAACTCTTTACATTCAAATTTCCTAGTTTTGTATTATATGACTGCAGAAAATGAGTGCCACAAATAAATTACTACGGTTCAGAACCATAACTCTCTCCTCCCTCGCTAATTAAAAACTTGAACCAACTCGTTGAAAACCTTTTTTTCTTTTTTCAACTTATCTTCATTGCCTAAGACACACACATTACCTTCATCCCGAATTTTTTGGAACATTCCTGAGTACTTTTTCAGGTCGTCCAATTGCGTAGCTAACAATTCGCGTCGAATTTGTAATTTCATCTCATGCGTCCGACCCGTAAGATAATCTATCATCGAGGAAGATCCTTTTCGATCCGGTGTAAGAGGTGGATCCATTTTACCGACACAACCAATTATTATTTTCTTTAATTCCTCGGGGGGAAGATCCAATTGCGCAAGAAAATCTGAAATTTCATCATAGACGCTTAATGTTTCTGATAAGTTGGGGTCACGGTAAGAGACGAGGCCATAGTCCCCAGTTAAAAAATTAAAAGAATTACTACTTCCATAAGCTCCACCATGCACACGCACTTTATCCCATAAATAACCGGTGCGAAGCAAACCTTTTAAAACTTCAAATTGCCCCGTATACTTAAATCCCATGTCATATAAATTTGCACCTTTACCAACATGCTGGACATTACTGGCCGTTAAAAATCCTTCATTAGGGGGAACCATATCAAAGTTCCAATTCACCACATCCCATTCTTTTTCAGAAAGATTACCGTATAGAATATTCACCCGTTTTTCAATCTTTGCATAATCCTTCTTTTCACAAGTAATATTGAAAAGGATGTTTTGTTTGGTGAAAATTCGCTCAGCAACTTTTCGGAATTGCATTGCAACACTTTTTGGGTCATCCTCCACCTTTTTAAGTAGGTTTTCAAGAAATCTGTAATAAGTAATTCCGTCGGTCAATTCATCAAACTTTCCAAGACGAGAATGATAGGATTGCAATCTTGACATAACATAATGATTGCCACTAGGAACGATAGAATCTTCTAAATCTGCCTTTGCACTACGAATGATCTCCACCAATCTTTTGTTATTTTCAAAACTATACTCAGAGAATAATTCATTGAACAAATCAAACAATTCATTTACCTTCTCTGTAAGGGCCTTACCATTAAAAAATATATAAGAAATGATGGATTGTCTGTCTTGAATTGTTGCTGAGGAATAATGAGAACTACGAATTCCACCGGTATGAATTCCTATCTTTTTTGAAATTTCCATATAAGAACTTTGTTTTGTTCCCATTCCTAAAATCAAGGAACCCATTAATGGAACATATTGAAGCATTTCCTTGGGTACTCTTTGGATATTAAAACCAATTTGAGTATAAGCAATATGATTGGTAAACAAATCATGGAATAAAACTGTCTTCCCATCGGAATCCTTAACCTCCAAAGGATACTTTTCCAAACCATCAGGAACGTCTTTAATTTCTAATGACGGTAGAGTGGATAGAGCTTCTGCACTATCTGCCTTCAATTGATTTTCCTGCAGCCTACCTGTTTCCTCTATAAGGTTTTTTATTTCTTCTGGATTCAATCCTTTTTTAATTTCCTTAAGTTTTTTTCTTTCTCGCGCATCCATTTTTTTCCCCAGATCAGCTTTGGGAGATGCTATCAGAATACTTTTATGGTTATTTTCTATCAAATATCGGCTTATCAAGTTTTCAAAGTACCCTTGAGTGGACTTTTTCTTGATCTTTCGCATCACCTTTTCAAATTTTAAATGCGAAAAGGGATCCTGATCATATAACCACGAACCCAAGGCCTGGATATTGTAAACAATACCCTTTGCAAAACCACCAAAGTTGGCTTCACGCAAACGAAAATCGACTGAATTCAGAGCAGATAGAACCATATCTTCCTCTATCCCATTTTTTACAAGACTTTTTAAACTAGCATCTATTATTTCTATAATTTTTTCTTCGTGTTCTGCCTCTGTTCCTTTCAGTCCAACAGCAAATAAAGTTTCTGCACGATTATCATCAAACCCACCACCAATAATTTCACT
>CAYYIR010000101.1:3100-5034 GCA_964471995.1 uncultured Nitrospina sp.
ACACAACTTTCTGGATCAGAAAACACACCCTTCATTTCATTGAAGACCACACCCTTATATACAATTTTGTCTTCAGGCTTTGTCAGTTCATAGTGCCAACCTTCCTGCTTAAAAGTATCTTCAGAAATTATCGGATAAAAAACCGCATCCATATATACGTTCATGAGATTAAAAAAATCCTTCTTGTTTCTACTTGCTACAGGATACATTGTCTTATCGGGAAACGTCATAGCGTTCAAAAAAGTCTGCAAACTTCCTTTCATCAACTCGACAAAAGGTTCTTTAATAGGAAAATTTTTGGAACCACAAAGGACACTGTGCTCGAGGATATGGGCAACACCGGCATCATTGGTTGGAGGAGTTCTAAAAGTGGCGCTAAAGACTTTATTATCGTCATCATTTTCCAACACCATCACTTCCGCACCGGTTCCTACATGTTCAAAAAAAAGACCGAGTGATTTCAACTCTTTGATCTCTTCCTTTTTTGTTAATTTAAACCCGCTATAAATTTGATTGAGCTCAAAACTCATAAATTATTTTCTCCAATGCTAATTTTTTGAGACAGCAGCATGCTGAACCCTAATGTTAATGATTAAGATGTCTATAGTTTTCGAACGATCTAATAAAATTTATCTACTTCGCCTTAATATCCAGACCAATTGGACAGTGATCAGAACCCATAATATCTGGAGTAATAAAGGAATCTTTTACTTTTTTCATCAAATTTTTAGTCACAAAAAAATAGTCAATACGCCATCCTATATTTTTTGCTCGCACATTAAAACGATAGCTCCACCATGTATATTGTTCTGACTGCTTATTAAAAGCACGAAAACTATCGACATACCCATGGTCAATAAAATTTTCCACCCATTCCCTTTCTTCGGGAAGGAACCCTGAGTTTTTCTGGTTTGCCTTTGGGTTTTTTAAATCAATGGGTTTATGAGCTGTATTCACATCCCCTGTTATTACTAATTCTTTTCCCTGTCTACGCAATCCCTCACAATGATCCAAAAATGCATCATAGAAATCCATTTTATACTGCAACCTCTCTGGCCCACTCGTTCCATTGGGAAAATACACATTAAGTAGGTCAAAGTCTTTAAACTCGATTCTGACAACTCGCCCTTCACAATCAAAACGTTTAATCCCCATTCCCAAATGAACGGTTCCTGGTTTTTTCTTAGTGAAAACAGCCACTCCACTATAACCCTTGCGATCAGCGGGGTTCCAGGTTGCATGATAACCTTTTGGATTTAAAATATTATCATCCAGGTCTTCAATCCGTGCCTTAATTTCTTGCAAGCAAACCACATCGGGTGCTTCATCATTTAACCAATCGAAAAAACCTTTTTTGACTACCGCGCGTAGGCCATTTACATTCCAACTGAATATTCGCATGCAGTTCTATAAAATTTAAAAGATTTAAAGAAATTTACTTAAGAACAAAGACAATCCTATTCCAGTTTCATAAGTAGGCCAGTCTAACCCTTATAAAGAAAATAAATCTTAGAATAAATTTCAAAATTATTTCCAGTTACCAAGATAAAATGCAGCAAGGTAAGCCAAAAAACCTATCCATAAATTTCGGCATAAAGTCTGATAATACTTAAAGGATGGAAAATCTTCCTCTTCACTATCGAATAAAAACCAATATTCCACGATAAACCAAATCGGCGGACCTATAGCCCAACCACCGAATATGATGTAGCGTGGACAACCGGTTAAGTGAGAGTGATAGGTGTAACCGAGTCCAAGAATAATCAAAAAAAGCCCCAGCAGTTTTCGAATTTTACTTTTAGCCCATATGCTTTTTTCGAATTCAGAATTCACTATATTTTTCTATAAGTAATTAAGCCTCCCGATTAACTAAATATAATAACAGGCTATTTGATTTAATAATAACCTCATATTAAGGAAGATTCCGGCTTCTT
>CAYYIR010000101.1:5134-7495 GCA_964471995.1 uncultured Nitrospina sp.
CTGACCCTACTGCATGTGATAAAGATGGAGCAACTGTTCGAAAAGGCCGGCCGGGTATTGCTTCTGTTGAAGTCAGAGATGGTGTGGGTCCCACAAAAAAATTAGTTCGTGATGGGATATATTCCGCTGCAGCTAAATCTTCTGGAACTGTTTCAAAGGAAGACAAACGCCATTTGTGCTTAGCATTATCCCCCATCAAGAATCCAGAATCTCGTTATAAACATAAAGATCACAGCAATTACTACTGTACCCTGATTTTAAATAGGGACAGTCAAACGTATTGCTATGCTGTAGTAACAGGCGACCCTAACAAATGTAAAAATATCGTCAGTTCTGAGCTTGAAAAGGTTTGTATGAAGGAAAGTAGTGCAAAATCTAAATAGCATCACCTAAACTATCAAAAAGGGTGATCCCAAGGGGATCACCCTTTTTTTCTTTCTCCCATGAGCACAATTGAGCTTGATGTCCGAAACCTTGAAGTCTCGTTTTCCACTCCTCAAGGAAACTTTTCTGCTGTAAATGGAATTAACTTTCAACTTTATAGTGGTGAAACATTGGCATTGGTGGGAGAGTCAGGTTGTGGCAAAACAGTAAGTGCTCTTTCTATCTTAAGGCTTCTTCCGGAACCTCCTGCACAAATAATCAGTGGCGAAATAATTTATTCGGGATGCAATCTCCTTTCCCTGAACTCCAAACAAATGAGGAAGATTAGGGGTAAAGAAATTTCTATGATTTTTCAAGATCCCATGACCTCTCTAAATCCTGTGTTGACCTTGGGTGAACAACTTACCGAAACTCTTTTGCAACATAAAAACCTAAGTAAAAAAGAAGCATTAAAAAAATCTTCGGAGTTGCTTGGCAAGGTGGAACTCCCCTCCCCTGAAGATAAATTAAAGCAATACCCTCATCAATTGAGTGGGGGCATGAGACAGCGCGTGATGATTGCTATGGCCTTGGCCTGTGAACCTAAAATTTTAATCGCTGATGAGCCTACCACAGCATTGGACGCCCTTATCCAGGCTCAAGTTCTGAGGCTTCTCCAAAATCTTAAAGAAGAGACTGGAATGTCCATGCTACTTATCACCCATGACCTTGGAGTGGTTACAGAAATTGCAGAAAGGGTCATGGTAATGTATGCAGGAGATGAGGTTGAAACTGGCCCAACTCAAGATTTACTGAAAAATCCTCATCATCCTTATACAAAAGGCTTGATCTCTTCCCGCCCAAATTTAAACTCTGAAAAAAAAATTGGGCAGCTGTTAAAGGAGATCACAGGAAATGTTCCTAACCCAAACCAACGTCCAGAGGGCTGCTCTTTTCACCCACGCTGTAGTTGGACCTTCGATAAATGTAAAACACAAAAACCCGCCTCACAAAATATCAAGCAAGACCGTCAATACAGCTGCCATCTTGATCCGGACTCGATATGAATATAGCCAAGTCTTTTCTAGAAGTAAAAGACCTTAAAAAGAAATTCTTTTCTAGCAAACCATTGTTTGGAAAAGTTTCTCCTGCCATCCGAGCCGTCGATGGAATTTCTTTTTCACTAAGGGAAGGAGAAACTCTAGGTCTCGTAGGTGAAAGTGGAAGTGGAAAATCTACAGCTGCGCGCACTATACTGCGCTTGGAAAATCCTACCGCGGGCTCCGTCCACTTCAAGGGACAAAATCTTGCAAACCTTAAAGAATCAGAACTTCGATGCCTTAGAAAAGAAATCCAAATGGTTTTTCAAGATCCTTTTTCCTCTATAAACCCAAGGCGAAAAGTGGCGGATGTCTTGCTTGAACCTTTTGAAATTCACAATTTAGATGCAAATGTTTCTGAAACTGTAAATGGGCTTTTAAATCAGGTTGGGCTTTCACCTGACCATTTGAATAGATACCCTCATGAAATGAGCGGTGGCCAATTGCAGCGGGTGGGAATTGCTCGAGCCATTGCCCTAAATCCCAGCCTAATCATCGCCGACGAACCTGTTTCCGCCCTAGATGTTTCTGTACAGGCCCAAGTAGTAAACCTAATGATGCGCTTAAGAGAAAAGCTGGGGATATCTTATATTTTCATTTCCCACGATATGGGTATTGTAAAATATTTTTGTGATAGGGTTGCTGTAATGTATTTAGGTAAAATTGTTGAAATTGCGAATAGCGAAGACATTTATAAAAGGCACCTTCATCCATATACACGAGCTCTTTTAGATGCTGTTCCCGGTTTACAGGTAAAAGGTGATCAATCAAATTTTAAGGTGCGTGGAGATATTCCTAATCCAGCTAGCCCACCAAAAGGTTGCTCATTTCAAACTCGTTGTCCTTTAAAAGAGAAAAAATGTGAGGAAATGGAACCGACTCTTAAAGAGGTTGCACC
>CAYYIR010000102.1:0-1091 GCA_964471995.1 uncultured Nitrospina sp.
TTTTCGTAACCTCCCATTACTAATGATTTTACTTCCTGGTCAATTAGCTTGGCAGTTTGGTCACTGAAATTCGACTGGCTAGAGAAATCTTTTCCAAGAAAAGGTTGTTCTTCTTTAGTTCCATAGGTGAGTGGTCCCATCTTTTCACTCATTCCCCATTCACAAACCATTTTTCGGGCCATTTCGGTAGCTCGTTCGATATCATTTCCAGCACCAGTGGTCATTTCACCCAAACAAATTTCTTCTGCACAACGACCACCCATTAAAATTGCAAGGCTATTAATTAGATAGCTTCTTTGGTGAGTATGCTTTTCATCCATCGGTAATTGCATGGTAACTCCCAATGCTCTTCCACGAGGTATAATTGTTACTTTATGCAAGGGATCTGTCCCGGGTAATAGCGCCGCAACTAGTGCATGTCCTGCTTCATGGTACGCAGTAGTTTTTTTCTCTTTTTCAGAAATTACCATACTCCGCCTTTCAACACCCATCATGACCTTATCTTTCGCCTCTTCAAAGTCGGCCATAGCAACAGCCTTTTTATCGTCTCTAGCTGCAAGCAAGGCTGCCTCATTAACAAGATTAGCTAAATCGGCACCTGTAAACCCGGGTGTCCCTCTGGCAATAACCTTCAAATCCACTCCATCTAATAAAGGTACAGTGGAAGTATGAACTTTTAATATTCCCTCACGACCTTTAACATCAGGACGACCCACTGTAACCTGCCGATCAAAGCGACCCGGTCTCAATAATGCGGGATCCAAAACATCCGGTCGGTTTGTGGCAGCAATCAATATGACTCCTTCGTTATTTTCAAAGCCATCCATTTCTACGAGAAGTTGATTTAAGGTTTGCTCTCTTTCGTCATGACCTCCCCCTAAACCTGCACCACGATGCCTACCTACCGCATCAATTTCATCAATAAATATAATGCATGGACTATTTTTCTTTCCCTGTTCAAATAAGTCACGTACTCGAGACGCTCCCACACCCACAAACATTTCTACAAAATCCGACCCACTAATACTAAAAAATGGAACATTAGCTTCACCAGAAATGGCCCTGGCAAGCAACGTTTTTCCAGTTCCCGG
>CAYYIR010000102.1:1191-3193 GCA_964471995.1 uncultured Nitrospina sp.
TACCAGCTAGTTTGTTCAGGAGCCACCACCACAATACGAACATTTTTTTGCCGGAGAGATTTGATTAAATCAGGGTCTTTCGGAGGAGCAGTAGTTTGAAATGATGTGCCATCCATGTACTTTCCGCTAATATTATCACCATTTATTACTACTTCGTTCACTTGTCCCTTTTCAACCTGATCCATAAAATCACTAAATACAACATCAGATTGTTGGGTAAGCGGTTGACTGAACATATTAAACAGGGCAATTAATACAATGCCTATAACCAGCCAAAGTGCAAGATTTTTATAAAATTGATTCAAGATTCTCTCCTTAAAACACTGAAATATCTAATATCTATATATTCTATCCTACCACAACTCTATTCATATATTTGATTAATTTATAGCCCTGTTTCCTTGGACATAAAGCATCTTTTTTGTCTTATCGGTCACCCGGCAAAAATGTGCAATCCTCTGTCCATATACCCAAATAATATCGTCTTTATCATTTGTCAATATTGGTATTCGACGCCTGATATTTTGAGGTACCTTTTTATCAATAAAAAATGATTTTAACTTTTTGCTACCCGACATTCCTAAGGGGCAAAACCGATCGCCTTCACGAAAAAACCGAAATTTGAGCTTAGATCCTGTTTTCTCTATGTCAAAAATTGCTTCTATTTTCGAATTTAATGAAGAGAAGTCAGTATTTTTCTTAATAATTTGAGTCTGCACTTGTATATCCACGTCCACTAATTCCGTTACTCCAGGAATAAGGATTGGGGTGGAAAACATCTCCTCCTCCAAACAGGTATTTTTAATACTTTTAAAAATCTGTTTGAATGATATTGAGGAATAGCTGCAGTCAACTGTAACATTTTTGGGCAGATTAAGTGTTTTCCCAGTTTTAGGTGAGTAAAAAAGATTAAGAGTTTGCTCGACATGAAAGGCCGTGATCCCCTGTATTTCACCAGAGATTTTAAAAAAAGTCTCACGTATCAATCGTCGCTGCAGGCCAACTGGATAAGAAATAAAATTTTTAATCTCCCAAACGATCTGCCCTTCTTTATTTTCTTTAAAACAAAGGTTCTGATTAAAAATCTCTCGTGTCATTTGAGCTAACAAATAATTATCATCCTCTAAAATTTGCGACATTTCATTGAGGTTTTTCTTGATAGACGGATTATAGACCTCTAAACAGGGAATCAATTCTTTCCTCACTTTATTTCTTAGGTATTTTGTATCACTATTCGAAAAATCATTGCGGAAAGAAATTTTTCTTTCTTCCAGATAACTCTCAATTTCTTTTCGGTAAATTTGTAAAAAAGGTCTAATAATATTATCTCTAGTTTGAGGCATACCAATCAAACCTTTCAAACCGGTTCCTCTAATTATATTTAGCAAAATAGTTTCAACTTGATCATCTGCAGAATGACCTAAGGCAATTTTAGTACCTCCTATTTCCCTCAATATATTCTCAAAAAATTGAAGCCGGATGACTCTAGCTGCATCCTGAAAAGATCTTTTTAATTCAACACTCTCTTTATAAACATCAATTTCCTTAAGAAAAAATGGTAGTTTTAATTTTTTAGAAATTTGAGCAACAAATTCAGCATCAGATTTGGAATCCTCACCTCTGGCCATATGGTTTATATGAGCCACCGCTAAACTATAATTTTTTATTTTTGAAAATTCATGAAGAGCATAGAGAAGACAAATAGAATCCGCTCCCCCTGAGACACCAACTAAAATCTTATCGTTGGAAGAAATTAAACGATCTAAAATTTTGTCTACTTTTTTGACGAAATGGCCCATACACACCTGCTAAACAGCTATCTAAGATAATTAGGCTAATAATATGTGGGAGGAAAAAAATAGGCAATCAAATCTTACAAGTCACCTAATAACAGCTGTTTTCTTTTTTGGTATTCTGCTTCTGTAATCTTTTTCTGAGATCGAAGCTCTTTAATTGATAGTAACTTTTCTTCCAGAGTTTGAAAAGAGGAAATACTTTTACC
>CAYYIR010000102.1:3293-7480 GCA_964471995.1 uncultured Nitrospina sp.
TAACTTTTCTTCCAGAGTTTGAAAAGAGGAAATACTTTTACCTAATGTCTGATTTTTTGTTTTCTCAACAGACTTGTACATTTCGACCCATTTTGCTTCCATCTTTTCTTTTTTTGTCTGTTTTCTAGAAACAGCCCTATTATTCTGTGATAACTCCCTATCAATAAAGAGTGCTCCTCCCATTTTTTCAGATTTCTTTGAGTCAATCATGCCAGAATTTGTAATTTTTTTGGGGGTATCAAATAATGAAATTTCAACAAAAGCGGTTTCTCTCAATTCCTTCATCCAAGCATCATATGCTGATTTTTGTTTCTCGGCGGAAAGAACATATTTAATTTTATCCTTTACTTCTTTTAAAGGAAGTGTCCTCCCTGGCTGAATTTTATCAACCTTAATAATATGAAAACCAAATTCCGTCTCTACAACATCACTAATTTCGCCCTCTTTTAAACTATAGACTACCTTTTCAAACTCAGGAACCATCTTGCCTTTCTCAATATAGCCAACATCTCCCCCCGAACTGGCAGAGACATCCTCGGAATATTCTACTGCTGCCTCAGCAAAATCTTTTCCATTTCTAATTTCAGATAGAATTCCATTTATATGCTTATAACTTTTCATTTTATTATCAGAAGAAGCCTCGCTATCTGAAAGTATAAGAATATGTCTTACTTTGAATCTACCTTCCTCCCAAAAGTCCTTCTGATTAGCATGATAAAATTTTGAGATTTTTCTATCACTAACATTAATCCGACGGCCTAACTCAAATCGTGTAATCTTTGAAACAAGAATCTGATCTCGGATATGGTTCTTATACGACTCCAACGATCTTCCCTCTGATTCCAACATTGCTGCCAATTGCCCTTCTTCTAACCCATTGTTTTTTTCTATATTTTTAAGCGCAGCTTCAACGGCAGAGTCTTCTACTAGAAGACCCATTTTCTTTCCTTCTTGCAGTTGTAGTTTTTCCGTCACAATCATTTCAACTGCTTCCTTCAAAAGCTTTTTCTCGTCAATACTAGCCTTATTATTATATTTTTGCCTTAGAACCTCTAATCTTTCTTGAGCCGAGCTCAAGGTAACAATTTCACTATTAACCTTTGCAACAACACGGTCAAAAACCAGTCCCAAAGCCGAATTCGGCACATTAAAAAACAAATAGAAAAAAACTACGAGGAAGATTTGACTAATAAATTTTTTGGAGGAGTTCATAATTAACTTCAATTTTAGAATTTTTCTTAAGCTTAAAAAACCAATCCCGAAAAGCCTTATCCTGAAGATCTTGAAGAAGAATTTTTTCAATCATGGGTTTAGATTCATCAAAACCCATCTGTCTTTCTTTAATTTTATCTACCACTTTAAATAAGTGAAAACCATATGGGGTCTTTATAATACCACTAACACTACCGGTCTTTATTTTAAACACATCATCAAACTCTTCTGGCATTTGGCCTGCCTCGAAATAACCCAAATCACCTCCCTTAACGGCTTCAGGGCCTAAAGAAAATTCTTGTGCCAGCTTGGAAAATGTTTTTTGTTTTCTTTGCAGTTCTTTTTGCACTTGTCTAATTTCATCTTCTGTCTCGACCATGATATGGAGAGCCTTAACCTGTTCTTTTTTGTAAAATTTTTTAACATTTTCATCAAAGTAGTTAAGCAGTGCCTTATCTCCTATGTGCACTTTACTATTGACCTGCTGTTCAATCAATTGATTTGTAAGAAGATTATTTTTTATAGCCTCCTCCCAATCATCAATAGAAATATTTTCCAATTCCAAAGTTTTTGCGAAAACGCCACCCGGGTAGCCCTCCCTTGCTTCTTTCAATGCGCGATTTAATATATCCTCCTTGACATTGATATTATTCTTATCTATCTCCTGTGAGAGCAAAGAATTTTTAACTATTTTATCAATTACTCTATTCTTAATCCAAATCAACTCCTCAGGCTTTAAATTTTTTACATCCTGAATTCTAAAAATTTTTTTCTGCTTTTCAAACACTTTTTTAAATATTTTTGCCGTAATATTCTGATCATTAATTATCAACAGAACTTCATTATCAGTAACAGAATCTATTAATGTATTTTCATTAGAACAAGAATTAATAAATAAAAGTAATACTATAATTATCGATGCTCTATTTATTCGGTTTCTTTTCATGCTTATTCTGCAATCAAGGACCCTGAAAGTTTTTGCAAATAGTATAAAATTATTTTGCAATCAGATTTCCATCCATTCCTATCAAGTAGAATTCCTATTTTAAACTCTGAAATAATTTTAAAACTTTTATCAAATAGGGGAGCAAGGATCTGGTTATTCAAAGAGGTAGTAGGAAGTAAAGTTAAAATCAACTCTCTATTATTAATTTTTGCTTTACTTATATGTAATGACTGACATAACACGCGTATCTCTAGTAATGTCATCAGTTTTTCAACAGATTCAGGATAAGGACCAAATCGATCAATTATTTCTCTAGATAATTCAAAACACTCTTTTTTACTACTGATCATTTGAATGCGTCGATATAGCTCCAACCTTTGATTAAGGTCAGGCACATAATCATTTGGAATATATCCCTTTATAAACAAATCAATTTCCGTCTCTATACTAGGCTCAACTTTTTCACCGCGTATATCCTTAATCATATCTTCAACTAATTTGCAATAAAGATCGAATCCTATAGATGCTATATGCCCTGATTGATCACTTCCAAGCATATTTCCAACACCCCTGATTTCCATATCTCGAGCCGCTAATTGAAACCCCGCCCCCAATTCGCTTAATTCTTCCATAGCGGCAAGTCTTTTTCGTGCTTCACCAGTCAATGCATCAGTCCCTGGAATTAATAAATATGCATAGGCCTGATGCTTATATCTCCCCACTCGCCCACGCAATTGATAAAGCTGAGCCAACCCAAACTGGTCAGCGCGATTAATGATAATCGTATTTGCGGAAGGAATATCTAAACCCGATTCAACAATGGAAGTGCTAAGTAAAACATCTATCTCTTTATCTAAAAATTTTTTCATTACCTTTTCAAGTTGATGTTCGGGTAATCGACCATGGGCTATATCAATACTAACCCCCGGAACCAACCTCCTTATTAATTCAGCGATAGAATGGATGCTGTGAATTTTATTGTGCACAAAAAATACTTGGCCTCCTCTAGCCACTTCACTCAATATGGCTTGACGGATAACATCCTCATCAAACTTTCTAATAAACGTTTTAATGGCAAGACGATCTAAGGGAGGGGTTTCGATAACACTCAGATCACGCACTCCCATTAATGAAAAATGTAAGGTTCGTGGTATGGGTGTTGCTGTGAGTGTTAAAATATCTACTGAGTTTCTTAGCTTCTTTAGTTTTTCCTTATGCTTAACTCCAAATCTTTGCTCTTCATCCACCACGATCAATCCTAAGGAAGAAAATTCAACATCCTTGGATAGCAATCGATGCGTTCCTATAATGATATCCAACTCTCCTTTTTGTAATTTCTCCAAGGTGACCTTTTGCTCGCTGAGTGACCTAAAGCGATTTACCATATCTATGGTTACAGGATATTCTCTGAAACGTTCCTGAAAAGTCTGTAAATGTTGCTGAGCAAGTATTGTTGTAGGGACTAACACAGCTACTTGCTTTTTATCTAAGATCGCTTTGAAAGCAGCCCTCATGGCTACTTCCGTTTTCCCATACCCTACATCACCACAAATTAGACGATCTGTAGGTTTGTCTTTTTCCAGATCATTTTCAACCTCTTCAATCGCTTTTAATTGATCATCGGTTTCTTCATATTCAAAAGAATTTGCAAACTCTCTCATGAGCAGTGTGTTTGCTGAGTAGGAATGGCCTTTTGCCATTTTTCGGGATGCATAAAGTTTCAATAAATCACCTGCCATCTCCTCAATTGCTTTCTTAACTTTAATCTTTTGCCTCTTCCAGGCAATTCCGCCCATTTTACTTAATGGAGGAGGTGATTCAGATGTACCCACATATTTTTGAACCAAACCCAATCCCTCCATGGGAAGATACAATTTCTCGTCATCTGCATACTGAATATGCAGAAATTCCCCGCTTCCCAATCCCGTTCTTATTTCTTTAATTCCTAAATAAACACCAATCCCATAATCCACATGAACAAGATAATCCCCTTTTTGTAGATCTTTCAAACCCCTTTGAAAGCTTTGGG
>CAYYIR010000103.1:0-7422 GCA_964471995.1 uncultured Nitrospina sp.
CTGGAGTAAGATCTGGGAAAATGGAATTTAAACGCTTCAGCGTTTGCCGCATCCGATTTTCTGAACGATCCAATAAGTCATCGGGCTTGTGGCATTCTCCGCAACCGTAGGTCTTAAATCCCGGAATCGAAAAAACAGTTAGATTACCCTTATCAAGAAGTTGAACGGTTCTTGTGGGGCCAATATTCGGATCAAAATCTTTTACGGCTTTTTGTGGTTTGTGAATTTTTACAAGCCTATCCAATTCCCCGATACCTATTTTTTGTTCAGCCAAAAGATAGGGGATTGAACAAAAGAAACAGATTAGGAAAAAAGCCCCAATCTTTAACAAACGAATTTGATTTAGCAAAGGCCCCTGCCAAGTTAAATTAGAAAGTTAGTAAGTTCCTTCAGCCCACTCTAAATAATGACGGCTAATTTTTAAGAAAAGGGTACAGTAGCAAACTATTTGGGTTTCTTGATATTGAAACGCTGCCAAACGCTAATAACTTTCCGGCCGTTTCTGTCTTCTTTTACACCGTCCCATACAGCAAAGGCTACCAGGGCTGGATCGATACGTTCGGCAAAGTCTACATCCCATTTTCCTGTTTTTGGCATATCTCGAATAAAGACAACAGACCAAGTGCCGTCTTTCCATTCTCCTTGACCTTCAACGTTTTGGTTTTCAGGAGGCTGGGGAGTAATAGTGCCGAACCCTTCCGCATTTAATTCTTCAACAGGGTTTTCTCCAGTTGGGTTCAATTTAGAAACAGGATTGGACATGATGCCGCCATAGATCAGCGCATCCATATCGACACCACCACCGGCATATTCGAGATCATCTTCCGCCTCAAGAGCTTCATCGAGTCCGGCTTTCCAATGCCAAATATTCACGGGTTTGTTACGGTTTCCCATACCAAAAAATGGTTCGTTATGCCCATGGGTGTGAAGCGTAACAGCACCCAATGCGAACTGAACGGCAACCCCATCGCGGAAAATATCTGAATGCAATTCAGAGAACGCATCGTGGGTGGGGTCATTCCATTTAATGCGAATCGCCAATTGCTCTCCATTATTGACAGAAGCCACGTTAACAATTTCAACGGCATTGCGCCTAGCTGAAAGGGGACGTAAAACCAAATTTGTTGTTTTTACTCCATCCCAAACAGGGCTATAAGGATCGGTGTTTAACTCAACTCCTACAGGAAATGAGTAAATATCAGTTTCAAATTCTGCCTTTTTAAACTCTTTAACAAACTTCGAGCGTATGAAATGAACTAAAGCCCAACGATCTGCTTCAGGGATGTCGATATAAGAACGCATTGGAGTTCCATCAAGGCCGGCAGCAATTGTTCGAAAAATATCATCTGGTTTATGGCCTCCTTTAAGAGCTTGCGGATTGGTAATATCGTGAACAAACACGGCATGTTTCCATGCATCCATCAAAGACTCAGAAAGCTCGCCATCCCCTTTCAGTGAATCGCCGTGACATCGATTGCATTTCTTTTCTTCATAAACTGCTTTTCCTCTAGCAATTAAATCAGGGGATGATTCGGGATGAGTTTTGGCAATTATTTTCTTCCCCTGTTTTTCTTTTTTAAATCGCTCGGAAAAATTTTTAATATGGTAGATCAGTGCCCAGGTATCTTCCGGAGTCAGAGCATCTTGCCATGCAGGCATCGAAGTGCCAGGAACGCCTTTTACGATAGTGCGATACAAATCTTCATCGCGTGGCAGGGTGCCGGTTGGAGTAGTGCGGAACTTAAAAATACCGGCACGAAAGTCTCTTGGCCAAGGGTAAAGGTATTCGGTTGCATTACCACCACCATTGCCATCTTTTCCGTGGCAGAATACGCACATATGTAAATAAATATTACGTCCCCGGGCCATAAGAGCCTTTTTGCTAAGCTTTTCAGGCTTTGACATTCCGAGGTCATCATGTGCACCCTTGGTTCGGAAAATGCTGCCATCGCTTTTGCCGTGATCCATGTGTCCATGATCCATATCTTGGCCAGGGTCCATTCGGTATTCATCTCCCGAACTTGCAGATTGACCGGAATGGTCCATCTCACTGTGATGCATTTCTCCATGGTCCATAGAGCCATGATCTATATGATTGTCTTCAGAAAAAGCGGTAGGCGTGATCCAGCCTAACACCAGCCATAAAGCTAATACAAAGAGATAATATTTTTTGTTCGGTTTCATGCGTTACTCCTTTGATGCCCCGGGCCATCCCCGGCGGGAAAAGATGATGGCTGCCAACCAAACCAATACTATAAAACCCCTTACTTAGTTCGCCAGTATTGACCTCCTTTAGGGGATATTACTCGAACGAACCATTTTTACACCTTGTTCCAAATCTGCTAAATCTTTTAAATTAAAATAATTTTCTTTTTGTCCTAGGCCAAAATACCAAGCATGATCTAGGCCTCGTTCTTTACCAGTCCAGATATAGTAACTTCCTCCTCCTTGAAACTCGTTGGGTAAACCCAGAGTTTCCGCATCTTTGCTTTTTACAGTTCCGGAGGCCTGCCACAGATTATTTAATTCAGCCAGAGAGGGTAAACGCCAATTATCAAATCCTGCGAACTTTTCGGAATTTTTCACAGTGATGTATTCAAGAGCATCGTACCAGTTCAATCCATTTTTAACATCGTGATAGGAATCACCTTTTTGCCAGACCAAACCAGTATTTTTATCTGTAACCGTGCCATTATTATTATCAATAAAGGTGCCAGCCCAAATCGGATTTGAAAAATAAAACAATAGAAAAAAGACGGAATAGAAAAAATAAGCTAAAACTTTCGCCAAGATCAAAACCTCCCCGTTTATTTGTTTCTATTGCCTAAGTATAACATTATTCTTGTTTTTGGGAAAAATGCAAAACCTCCCAATTTTTCAGTATTTTTATCCTTATGGAGGAGTTTCCCAATTTGGTAAAGACGGAATTTAAATTCCTAGTAGCCATTGCGAATAGGTTCATGCTTGGGTATGCTGACCTGAAAATAAACGACTTTTTAGGAAATTATTTTGGAATCTCTTTTTATATCGATAGAAAGTTTTCTTGTAAAAATACCTCCTTTGCTACAACTACTTCTTGGTGTTTTTGTAATGATAGGATTGATAAAGCTTTTCATGTTCACGGTGGATTTTATTGAAGATCGCCGCGAAGGAAAAAGATAACTTCCAATTTCCCTTATAATTCAAATTGCATTAGGTCGCGTGCTAATACCAGTTCGCCCTTAAATGTTTGCTCGATAATTTGGCGGATATTTTGTAAATCGCAAGGTGGATAAAAGTGAGTGAGGCATAGCTTTTTACAATTAGCTTCTGCTGCCAGTTTTCCTGCTAGAGTGGGGCCCAAATGGCCACTCGTTTTTTCTTTGTCTGGCCAGGCGCATTCTAGAATCATCAAATCTGCTTCTCGCCCTAATTCGATCATGCCTTCGCAATAATCGGTATCGCCTGAAAATGCAACTGATTTACTTTTTTCGTTGGTGAAACGAAAACCCCTGCTCATTGGAATATGTTTCACTTTTCCTGCCTTAACTTTCATTGTGCCGAACTCCTTAGTTTCTTCATCAATTTCTATAATTTTCAATTTATATTCTGTGGGCTTTAACCAGTGTTTGAAAGCCAGCATAAGTTTGTCAAAAAAGTCCTGAAACCCTGGGCCGGCAATAATTTCTAAATCCTTTTTTCGAACATCTAGTTGATAACGTGATCCGAATAAAAAAGGAATGAGATCGCACATATGGTCAGGATGATTATGCGTAAAGAAAATGCGATCAATATCGTGATAGGTGACTCCTAGTTTCAGAAGTTGCTTTAGGTTTCCGTAACCGAAATCAAGGAGTGTATTGACCTTTTCGTGTTGAATAAGGAAACCCGAGGAGTTGCGCTGTAAAGAGGGCACTGCTGTGCCCGAACCCAGTATTGTAATTTTCACTCGATTTATTCAGTAAGCAGATTTTATAGCATCCAGAATTGGTCCTTCCAGGCTGCTCCAGTTGGCTTCAGGTTTTTTTGTGACAGAAATAAAATCCGCCATTAAAAAAACCTGAGTTACTCCATCAATGGAAAATAAGGCTTTTGCAACGGGAGATTCTTCAGCGGCTTCAATGTTCGCATACGTTTTATGCCCAGATTCAATTGCATTGCAATTCAGCGTGTACTTCATTGCGTTTTCGTTAGGGGTTGTTGAGACACTTACTTCGACGGCCATATTTTTTCCTTTCTATATGCTAGGTTTGGTTTGATTTCCTGAAGATACCAAAAGAACTAGTGTAGCCATGCAAGAACGTGGTATTTCCTACAGGACCTATTTCGCCATTACAGAAAAATCCTCCTAAAGGAATTTCTCCAAGTTTGTTGCGAAACATGTTTGTATCGTGGTTTGTTTCTCCATAAAGGTATTTCCCTCTTCCAAGGCAGGAAAATAATAATGCACCTCTTGCATTTTCAGCCTGGCCTTTGGAAAGGTATCTTGTGAGCATGACATCTAAATCTTCGGCGGACATTTTTTTGTCGCGAAGATGAAATTGGACGAGTTGTCCCGTTCTTAGAAGTGCGCCGATAGCAAGTGCTCCTGATCCCCGGTCGACCCCCATCAGATTCCGAATAAGAAAATCGCCTTGTTTTGGATCATCTTTCATGGGATCCATTTCTATTCCCAGAAACAGAGAAGTTTGTAAAAGTTTTTTGTCGGAATCAGATAGAGTTTCGTTCAGGTCCTGCAATACTTCTAATGTAGGTTTTCCGTCTAGTTCCTTTAGCAACGTGTCCTGACATTCTGTGATTTTCATGGGTTTGCCAATAGGGCGACACCCCTGTGCCACGATAGTATCTAATTCTATATCGCCGCTCAGGGCAATGCCGATCAAACCGTTGTCGTAGATTTTGTCTGCCAGGTAAAGCGCGTTTCCACCTAATGCCTGGGCACCGCTAGCCAGTCCTCCCACCTTTTTGCTATTTGGATATGCAAAGTCAACCCCGGCAAGAAACTCTTCGCCTCGAAAAGAAAAAGGATCTGCGAGGAAAATAAAATGTGGTTGGTCTTCAATCTTTACATTTAACCAATCACGCCAAACAGAGGGCGAAGTATCTTGATCAGGGAGCTGTTTTGTCTCAGAATAAAAGGGTTGGATTTTTACCCCCGGTATTTTGGCGCAGGTTATACTGAATGCAGCCTGTTGTTCGGCCTCCTCTCCATTACCAATAATACCGCCCCCCGAACAACCAAATAGTATCCCCGGCTTGAAATATCGGTTAATTAGCTCAGGTACCTTGTCATAAAAATCTCTGTATTGAGGAGCAATGAATATTATTGTCAAATCGGCCTCTTCGCCTTCTAATTGTCGAATAATTTCTTCGGTAGCCTCTTGGACTGCTGTATCAATATCTGCTTGTTTTGATAGCGCAGAAACCCATTTCATAATTTGCTCCTTTTATTATTTTTAAAATGATCGAGATATTAGATGCTAAACCGATTATGGGGATTTCCCGTTTAAAAATTTCAGCGCAGATTCTGCTGCCAGGTTGCCATTTTGAATGCAGTCCGGGATACCAATTCCGCGATAAGCACTACCTGCTAGAAATAATCCTGGATAATTTTTCAAATCCTCCATTATTGAGTCAATTTTCTGGGAGTGGTTTACATGATATTGAACATTCGATTTGTTATTTTTAAATACTTTGCAGAAAATCGGGGTTTCTGTAATACCCATTATTTGCTGTAAATCTTTTCGTACCAGGGTCTCCAAAGTTTCTGTATCTTTTTCTGCGATCTCTTCCTGAAGTGCCCCCCCCACATAACAGCGCAGCATTACATAGTCTTTCGGAGCACGATGGGGGAATTTAGAAGAAGTCCAAGTACAGGCTAGAATACTGTGTCCCTCAGCCTTTGGCACGACAAATCCGAATCCATCTAAAGAGTGAGAAAATCCTTCCTTTTTATATCCTAAGGTTACCGTTGCGGTAGAGACGTAATGAATACTGTTTAATAATTTTGCTGAATCTGGAGTTATATTTTGCAAAAGTTTTGCCGTGACAGTTCCTGGTGTAGCAACGATAACCGCATCCACTTGATTCTCTGATCCATCATCAAGTTTCAAATGCCATTTCTCTTTATTTTTTTCAATGCCCACAACTTTGGTACCCGATTTAAATTGAATATCGGGTGATTTTTTTATAACAGCATCGACCATTTCCCCAAGACCATCTTTTAAAGTCATGAATAAGGAGTAGGAACTGGACGGACGTTTGACAGCATTCATAAGCATGGCTTTTTTGCGGGCTAGCATTCCGAGAATGAGCGACCGGTATTTTTTTTCTGTTTCCACAAACATAGGGAAAGTGCTGGCAATACTCATTTTTTCCGGGTCACTGGCATATATGCCTGCGAGCATAGGCTCTGCCATTTTGTTGAGCGCTTCTTCGCCCATTCTTCTACGTACGAAAGAAGCCAAACTTTCATCCCCATTATCTTGCTTTTTCGGAATTAACAGATCTAAAGCCATACGAATTTTCCCCGGCAAGCTGAATAAAGGGGTCAGCACAAAGGGTAAAAATTTTGTTGGGATCATCAAACTTAACCCATCTGGCATGGTCACCAATTTACCACCAGTATAAACAAAAGTACTGGGCGCACCTGGATTGGTGCCAGTTAGGCGGTCTTCTAAGCCAAGTTGCTTACATAATTGGATTGCCGCCGGTTTTTGCGATATGAATGAATCGGGACCGCGTTCGATGATGAATCCGTCTAATTTTTCTGTGGAGATTTTACCGCCGAAATGGTTACTGCCCTCAAGCAAGATGCATTCTAGATTGGCACCCTCTTTGATTTCACGTTGAATACGAAACGCAGTTGCCAAACCCGCGATGCCGCCTCCAATGATAATAATTTTTTTCATATTTTCATTATGTCAGGTTTTGTTTGCAAAAAAAAGTTGCATTAGTTTTTCGAAAGCAAGAAGAATTCAGCTTTTAGAAGTTTTTCTTTTGGAATAACTTTTATATAAATCAGTGGCTCTTGATCTGCAGTGATTTTTTGTCCTTATTAAGGAGATATATTATGAATTTAGAAACTAGAACAGTGACAAGGAAAAAAGAGAGTTATTTGAAAGACAATATTGATTTAATTTTCCTTGTAAATATATTTTACTTTTTCAATCTCGGGGAATTCGGATTTTAGGTTTTCCAATAATAGAGTTAATGCAATGGATTGAGAGTCTTCCAAATCATGCCTGGAACCAATCACACATATTCCTAAACTTGTTTCATCGAATTCTGGATAATGAGCCCCTATTTTTGATGCGTGCCTGCCCATTAAAATCTGCCCCTGAGAATCAATAATGTAATGAAACCCAATTTCAGGTTGACCATTATCAAGGTGAGCCTTTTTTATTTCCTCATAAGTAAGAGTAGCGTCACCGGTAAAATGAA
>CAYYIR010000104.1:0-7356 GCA_964471995.1 uncultured Nitrospina sp.
CAGCAGATCTGCTTTTGAACATCTCCTCCTCCCCATTTCATAAAGGTAAGGGTTATGTTCGGAGAAAAATGATTCAACATCGTGCACAAAACTATAGCTCATATATTGCCTATGTTAATTTGGTGGGTGGTCAAGATGAGCTTGTATTCGATGGGCAAAGCATTATTGTAGCACCTGATGGAAAAATTCTTGCTCAGGGAAATTCTTTTATAGAAGAAATGGTTGTTTCTGATTTATCCATAACTCCAAAATTACAGAAAAAATTATCTCCCAAAACCAAAATTAGATCCTTTCAAGTACCAGCAGCTTTATCAAAGCGGAAAAATTATCCTCCCCTTACGACGCCCACTTATGTCAAAAAACAAGAAGTGGAAGATGTCTTTTCTGCGCTTGTTTTGGGTACGCGGGATTACATTTACAAAAACGGATTCTCCAAGGCGGTATTGGGTTTAAGTGGTGGAATCGATTCGGCATTGACCGCAGCAATAGCCACCAAGGCCTTAGGACAGGAAAACGTTGTTGGGGTATTGATGCCATCTCCTTATTCTTCAGAAGGGAGCATTAAGGATTCTCTACACCTGGCTAAAAATTTAGGTATCAAAACTTTAAAACTTCCTATTGAAAAAGCTATGAAGGCCTACGATAAAATTCTAGGTAAAATATTTTCTGGGACTTCCTCTGGTTTGGCAGAAGAAAACCTGCAGGCGAGAATACGCGGGAACTTACTCATGGCACTTTCCAATAAAAAGGGATGGATGGTGTTGACGACGGGCAATAAAAGTGAAATTAGTGTAGGTTACTGCACTCTTTATGGAGATATGGCCGGTGGATTTGCCGTGATAAAAGATGTCCCGAAAGTCTGGGTTTATAAAATTTCCCGTTGGCTTAACAATGAACAAGAAATCATTCCAACATCCATTATTACAAAAGAGCCTTCTGCGGAATTGAGACCGGATCAAAAGGATACCGACTCACTACCTCCCTACGATTTATTAGATCCGATTCTATTGAAATATATCGAAAAAGATAAATCGTCAGATGAAATTAAAATTTCTGGTTTGTCTGCTGCAGACATTAAGAGAGTTGCCAAGTTGGTAGATGCAAGCGAGTACAAACGTCGACAGGGTCCGCCGGGTGTTAAAATTACACCAAAAGCCTTTGGCAAAGATAGACGCTTTCCAATCACCATTCGCCGAGGAGACAACTAATTCAATATAAATAAAGTATTAAAAACCTTACCTTATCTTGGTTGTTTTTTATTGGCTTATATTTGCCGCGTTGCCTCCTCTAATAAGGAGTGATAAAATTGTCCAAATTTTTGAAATAACAATCATTTCATATTCAAGTTCTTATAAGTAAAGGAAAAAACTATGAAAAAAATTGGTGTCGTTCTTTCAGGATGTGGCGTGTTTGACGGCGCAGAGATTCATGAATCGGTTATAACTCTTTTAGCCATAGACCGTGCAGGTGCGCAGGCAGTGTGTATGGCACCCGATATCGATCAACTCCATGTTATTAATCACCACAATGGTGAGGAAATGGTTGGCGAAAAACGTAATGTCCTGGTTGAATCAGCCCGTATTGCCCGAGGTGAAATAAGAGATATCAATGCTATTAAGGCCGATGACATTGATGCGTTGGTGTTCCCTGGCGGGTTTGGTGCAGCCAAGAATCTCTCAAGTTTTGCAGAAAAAGGTGACGAATGCGATGTGCACCCTGATGTCATGCGATTGGTGAAAGAGTTTGCAGCCAAACAAAAACCACAAGCAGCTTTGTGTATTGCCCCAGCTATGATGGCAAAAATCTACGAAAGTGAAACAGATAAACCCACTTTGACGATTGGTAACGATAAAGATGGAGTTAGCATGATTGAGGCTATGGGAAGCCAGCATCAGGAATGTACTGCAAAAGAGTTCATTTTTGACGAAAAAAATAAAATTGTCTCCACCCCGGCGTATATGGTAGGAAAAAGTATTTCTGAAGTAGCAGAAGGGATCGAAAAAACCATTAATAAACTAATCAGTATGATTTAAAATTTAAGTTTCCTTGCCAAATTATCAACAATTCCTCAAATGGGATGTTTTTTCGCCCTTCCCTGCTTTTAAAACCGTCTTTCTTCTTATAATTAAAGGATTTTCTCCATTTTCCCGTAAAGAATAAATGGACCCTTGTATATAATGTAGGCGGTATTGATTAACAATCAAAATCTTGGATTTTATACCTTCCTTATTAACCTTAAATCCAAATGAGCAAATTTAAAAAAAAATTACTTGTCACGGGCGGAGCAGGATTCATTGGTAGCAATTTCATTAATTATATACACCGATGTTATCCCAATTACAAAATTCTATTGCTCGATGCACTGACGTATGCCGGAAATCTGGATAATATTTCTTCTTCTTTAAAATCAAATCAACATTTTGAATTTTTCCACGGCAATATCACACATCCGGACATTGTCAGCAAACTGGTTGCCGAAGCAGATATTGTTGTCCATTTTGCGGCCGAATCACACGTTACTCGATCCATATATGACAATGCTATATTTTTTGAAACGGATGTGGTTGGCACACAAGTAGTCGCAAATGCTGTAGTGAACAATTCTGTAGAATTGTTCGTCCATATTTCATCTTCCGAAGTTTACGGAACAGCTTTAACTGATCCCATGGACGAAGAGCATCCCTTGAATCCAATGAGCCCTTATGCAGCAGCAAAAGCAGGGGCAGATAGATTGATTTATTCTTATATTAAAACTTACGATTTGCCAGCGGTGATAGTTCGGCCATTTAATAACTATGGCCCCTTTCAACATTTAGAAAAAGCTATCCCTAACTTTATAGTAAGTGCGTTGCAAGACAAGTCTTTAAATATTCATGGTGATGGCAAAAGTTCGCGAGATTGGATGTTTGTAGAAGATACTTGCGAAGCACTGGATAAAATTTTGCACGTAGAAAGAAAAAAAGTAATAGGCGAGGTCATAAACCTTGGAACAGGCAGGGACACTTGTGTCTTGGATATTGGAAGCAAAGTTTTGGAAAAGCTAGGCAAACCAAAGAATCGGCTCAACTATATAGAAGATCGGCCTGGTCAGGTTTTCCGTCATATTTCTTCTACAAAAAAATCACAGGATTTATTAGGTTGGAAAGCAAAAATAGGTTTGGATGAAGGCTTGGATCAAACCGTAGAGTTTTACAAAAATAATCAACAGTGGTGGGAGCGGTTTATCTGGATGAAAGAACTTTGGTGCTCTTGAAACCATCAACAGTAATTTTATCGATGCGTGTATCTATTCTTCAAATTTCATATTTACCTTGGTTGGGATTTTTCGAGCAAATGAACCGTTCAGACCAGTTCGTATTATATGATGATGTCCAGTTCACACGTCGTGACTGGAGAAATAGAAATCGGATTCGAATTGAAGAGGGTTCAACTTGGTTGACCGTACCGATTATTCAGAAAAACAAATTCAAACAAAGTCTCCTCGAAACAAAAATAGACAATACAACGTCATGGAAACGAAAACATTTGGAAACGATTCGCTGCCATTATTCCAAAGCACCTTTTTTTGATCTATATTTTCCCTGGTGCGAAAAAGTATATAACAGTGAATGGAACTATTTGTTGGACCTTTCTTTGGAGACAGTCCAATATTTAAAAGAGGAATTAAAAATCAAAACACCAATTTTACGTTCATCCGAGTTGGGCGGAGTAGGCAATAAAACCCAAAGACTGATTTCAATTTGCAAAAAACTTGGAGCGACTCATTACCTAAGTGGAGAATCAGCCAGAAACTATATTTTAGATTCAGAATTTTCGGATCAAAATATTGAATTGGAATATCAGGAATATCAGCACCCAGAATACCCTCAGCGTTACGAAGGATTTGTGCCATTCTTATCGACAATAGATTTATTATTCAACTGTGGCGAAAAAAGTCTGGACATCCTAAAACAACCTGAACCAAATTGTAATTGAAAAACTTACTATAATGGATTTTAAATTTTTACAAAAAATTTTGCCTCGATTGTATTCTTTTCTGCCCTTCTATCTAACACCAGGAAATTCTTTTCCTCCTATTCAGGCCTTTTTTGAGGTGACATATCGATGCAATTTGCGTTGCGACATGTGCCATTACCTAGAAATAATCGAGGACACAGAAACCAATAAAAAATACAAAAACGAACTGTCCGCTGTGGAAGTGAAAAAAGCCATTTCAAAACTTCCTCGCTTTACATTGATCACTTTCACAGGTGGCGAAGCTTTTATGAAAAACGATTTCATGGAAATACTTCAATTTGCTGTTAAGCACCACAAGGTTCATATCATCACAAATGGAACGACCTTAAACAACAAAGTGGTGGACGAATTGATGAAAATGCGCCTTAAATCAGTTTGGGGTTGTGGATTATTTTATATGGGTGTTTCCATTGAAGGTGGCGAAAAACTACATGATAGGATTACAACAATTCCCGGTTCTTTTAAAAAAACTACTGAGGGCCTGGAAAATTTGACCCTTTCAAAACAGAAGTTAAAATCTAAATTCCCACTAATCCACCTTACTTGTGTAATCAATCGCGAAAACGTTATGGATCTAACTGCCCTATATGAATATGCAAATAGTCTACGTGTTAATGTTTGTAATTTTGTGGTTAGTAGTCCTGCTACTTATTGGCATGGGAAAGATTATGACCAAGATCACCACTTGCAAAAAACGACGGCACCAGTTGAAGAAATAGAATCGGAAATTTTGCGTGATCAATTGTTACAACTCGAAAAAATGAGTGTTCGGTTTTCAACAAAACTTAGATATTCACCAAACTATATTACCAAGGAAGAAATCGTCCGTTACTATTCAAATAAAAGCTCATACAAAGACTACCGCTGCTATATCCCTTGGGCAAAAGTAGCTTTTTCTGCATATGGTGACGTGTTTAGTTGCCCGCATTACAGGGTGGGAGATCTCAACAATGGAAGTGGACCCATTTCCTGGAAGTCAGATCGGATAAAAGAATTTCGCCAAAAATTAAAGACGCAAGGAATATTTCCTGGCTGTCTTGGCTGTTGTCAATCCGAATTTATAGGACACGGAACAAAGGATTCAGATTAATACTTAATTATGAGAGATAAAGATAAGCAAATAGATATTTCCATTGTCATCCCAGTTTTTAATGAAATTTCTCTGATTGACGAGTTGCACTCAAGACTAAAGCTTGTATGCGAAGGGTTGGGGCGAAACTATGAAGTTATTATTGTAGATGATGGCAGCTCTGACGGTTCCCATGAAAAACTTATACAACTGAAAAATAATGACACCGCCCTCCGTATTGTAAAGTTCACTAGGAACTTTGGGCAACAAGCAGCAGTTCTCGCTGGTTTTAGGATCAGTCGAGGAAAAATCATTGTTCAGTTGGATTCTGATTTGCAAAATCCGCCGGAAGAAATTCCAAAACTTCTGGAAGCCATGGCAGAAAATGTTGATCTCGTAACAACAGTCCAACGAAAAAGACGGGACGGAGTAATCCGGATTTTTGGTTCTCGCTTCCTGTTGAAAATAGGTCAGATGCTCTTCGGAAACCAAGTGAAATTAAACTTATGCTCATTTCGTGCACTTAGAAGCAGCGTTGTTGAAAAGATTGAATCCTGCAAAGATCGATCAAGATATATGGCTGTTTTAATGAGTTGGATGGGCTTGCCCACCGTTGAAATTGAAGTAGAACATCATGAAAGAAAAAATGGAAATACCAAATACAGTTTTCTTAACCTCTTAATATTGGCTTGGGATTTGGTAACAGGTTATTCAAGCTTTCCCCTTCGCATGGTAACGTATATGGGGTTATTCGGTGCTTTTCTTGGATTTTTAATGATGATGTTTTTACTTTTCCAAAGAATCGTAAATGGGATTTTAATCGAAGGTTTTGTGGTTTTATCTGCTGTGTTTGCATTTTTCGCCGGTGTTCAGCTGTTGTCTATAGGTTTTCTAGGAGAATATCTGGGCCGAGTCCACCACCAAATACAGGAACGTCCTGACTATATCATTGAGAAAGTAAACTAATAATGCACGTTAAACCCCTTACTTCACTGATCATCGAACCTACCAATACGTGCAACCTGCGTTGTTCCTTTTGTTTTGTTACAGAAGGAATGACGCGTGATGAAGGTTTCATGGATTTAGATTTATTTAAAAAAATTATTGATGACACTCCTGCCTTAGAACATCTTTGCATGCATAATTGGGGTGAACCTTTACTGCATAAAGATATTTTTAAAATGTTTGATTATGCACATAAAGCAGGAGTTAATTATATTGTCATGAACACCAACGGCACATTATTGAACGAAAAAATGATCAGTCAAATTGTTGAAAGTCCCCTCAATATTATTCGATTTTCTATTGATGGTTCACCAGAAACCTTTAAAAAAATACGAGGAGTCGAATTAGATAAAATTGAAGCTAATATTCTTCGGTTGAAAGAAGTCAAAGAAGGCCAACGTCCTGAATTAAGCATGGGAGTCGTATTTACAGTGGAAGAAGAAACCCAACAAGATACTGATGAGTATATTAAACATTGGGAAACTATAGTCGACCATGTTCGGACACAACCAAAATTAATACAAAGTCCACGCAAAGAGCCTTGCCCAGAGCCCTTTGGAAAAGATTATGGGAAATTGGTAGTTCTTTGGGATGGCACCGTGATTCCTTGTTGTGTTGATTATAATGCCAGCCTTAAATTGGGAAACGCTAAAACAGAACTGGTTTCCGATTTATGGAAGAATGAGGAAATTAAAACCTTACGATATCAGCATGAAAAAGGAAGCTATCCAAAAGTATGTGCCAATTGCAATGAATGCGAAATATCAAAAACAAACAAACGCTTCTTTTTTGATGAAATTCAAGAGGTGATTTAATTTTTTAAAATGACATCCGTCTTGGGTAAAGAAAAAATATTAGAAGAAAATCGTCGCATTCATGCCCTTGAAAACCATTTATATTTAGCCCGCCATCCAGAACAAACCAATTTTTTCCAAAATTCATGTGTCGAAAAAACTCTCGACCAAATTTGTGCCCAATTGAATCCGGAAGCAAAGGTGCTGGATCTTGGCTGCGGGACCGGATATTTATTTTTAAGGTTTTTACGAAGAGGATTCAATGTAACGGGACTGGATATCTCCAATGAGATGATTCAGATAACAAACAATTCAATCGCTCAAAGTGAAAAACACCGGGCGCATCTTTCAGTAGGCGATGTTGAAGAGTTTATGGATAACAATCGGGAAGATTTCGATCTAATTATATTTTCTGCTGTCCTACACCACCTATTTGACTATGAAATGGTACTAAAAAAAGCATGCAAAGGG
>CAYYIR010000105.1:0-7349 GCA_964471995.1 uncultured Nitrospina sp.
ATGTAAGTTTGGGAAGCGATTGCACGGTTTGTGGAAAATCACATTCGTGAGAAACGCCTACCAGATTTTTTTCCAGTCCCAATTTGGCAATAATTTCTGTGGCAGAAGGCAACAGGGTAACTAATTTCATGTTTTTCCCGTTGTTTGGTGTAAATAGTTAACCATTATTTACTTCTTGATTATGGTCCCTTGGGAATCAATTGCAAAGGTTACCTTGGAAGCATCTGAGTTAACCGCTGTAGCAGAAAAATCAGATTCCGTCGTGGCATTTTCCGTAATTGTGACTTTGTTAGATTTTGTAAAACCATAGGTCTTGTTAGCAACAGCGGCGGAGGTGCATTCGGCTGAAGGTCCATTGTCTGCCCAATAAGCTTTACAAGACAGAAACAGGTCTTGCAGTGTATCTTTGGTTTGCTTGCTAAACATACGCTGTTGATAAGCACTATACTGTGGAATTGCAATTGCAGACAAAATACCAATAATCGCGATAACAATAAGTAATTCCATCAGAGTAAAACCTTTTTCACCTAGTAATTTTCTTATTCTGGATAGCATTTTTTTCTCCCAATCGTTCGGTTAAAAAAACTCCTGGCGGATAATTAAGATTTTTTGATTCATTTATTTAATGGAAGAACAAATCTTATCATTTTGAGATAACCAAAAACCCATTATACCTATATAAAAAAACAATATTTTATAAATCAGATGTTCGTCCATGTTTTAGTATGAATAATCCAAAAAATGACAAATTTTGTCAATCCACATCAACAATTTTTTTAGAATACTAGATTTTGTAGTTGTCAATCGGGGAATATTTATTGCCCCTTGCCATTCACTGAATCTTATGAAACGATTTGATTCATGGCAGACTCTCTTAAAAAGATAGGCTTGATTGGAGGCACTTTTGATCCTGTCCACAATGGGCATTTGCATTTGGCCTTACAAGCACAAAAGCTTTTTGATTTGCAAAAAGTAATATTTGTTCCTGCTTACCGTTCTCCACATAAGTTAGACCTTGAACCCGTATCTTGCGAACATAGACTAACTATGCTCACTTTGGCACTTGAGAACCAACCTGGTTTTTATTTAGATAAACTGGAAATCAATAAAAATAAGGTTTCTTATACTATTGAAACCCTGAAAGATTTAAATTTACTACATCCTGATTGGGAAATATTTCTTATCCTAGGTGCCGATGCGTTCAAGGAAATCGACACATGGAAGCAATCTTCACAGCTTCTAGATTTTTGTTCTATTTTAGTGGGGACGAGACCCGGAACTGAATTGAACCTACCAGCATCTATTCAACGTAAGTTTTCTTTAGATGAACCCAAAAGGCAGACTTGCCATTCGAGTTTGAAAACAGAATTAATAGTTTTTAAAAAACGCAAAAAAAATACCCAGGTAATTCTTTTTGAAATATCCCCTCTTGACATTTCATCAAATAATATTCGCCAACGAATTTTAAATAAAGAAGAAATTAAAAATTTGTTGCCCCTCTCCGTTGATAATTATATTATGGAACATCGGCTTTACTCGAATGATTCGTCTCCAAATGTGACTTGAATGAGAGAAACACTTAATGCTATGCAGCAATTAGCAGTAGATGCTGCATCGGAAAAAAAAGGTTTTGATATCCTCATTTTGGATCTTCGGAATAGATCTGACCTCACAGATTCTTTCATGATTTGCAGCGCGAATTCCAAGGTTCAAGTTCAATCTATTGTTGATGCTATCCTTGAAAAATGCCATCTTGATAAAATCAAACCATTGGGGGTTGAAGGTTATTCAGGCGGGTATTGGGTTGTGGTCGATCTAGGAGATTTAATTGCCCATGTTTTTCATAAAGAAGCACGCCTGCACTACGATTTAGAACGGTTATGGGGAGATGTGCCAATTATCAAAGCTGTAAGCGCATAACCAACTTTTTTTTAATATTAAGATTTTAAAAAATGGAAAAGAAAAAAGTGAAATATTTTCAATCTGCGCTGCAAGAAATCCGCATAGAAATTGTTGGTGGTGTGGAAAAGTTGCAAAATAATGGAAAAAATGACGAGGCAGAGCATATGCCTGATATCAGCGATGATGCTGCCCGAGCTTACGACCGAAAACTGCAAGGGGATTTGGAGGAACAAGAATGGAATAAGTTAAAGCAAGTTGAAGCGGCCCTAGAAAAAATTGAAAACGGAGAATACGGAATCTGCGATCAATGCGAAAAAAAAATTCCGGAGGCTAGGTTGAAAATAATACCTTACACCGAATTCTGCACTCACTGCCTAAGCGAAATTGAAAAGAAGCCTGCTCTTGATGACCCGGAAACTGAAAATACTAAGGAGCCTTAACCTTGTCATTAAAACATATTTTTTTCTCTGTCCTGTTTGTTTTATTTTCCATATACGTTGCTTTTTTAAACCCGCATGAATCCATTTTCCACTTAACTCAGAGCCAGACTTTTAAACTTCCGATGGTTATTCTATTGTTTGTCGCCGTTTTTGTAGGCATGTTGATCAGTATGGCAGTTTTTTGGACTTTCAATTTAAAAAACACATTTTCACGTTGGAAATCAAAGCTTCAAAAAAACAGGGATAATAAAAAGCGCATACGACTTGAAAATTTATTTAAAAAAGCAGAGAACTTATTTCTTGGTGGAAGACTAGAAAAAGCTCTTTCTATAACAGATAAGGTTTTAGATGCCGCTCCAAAAAATATCGACGCCTTGAGTTTAAAGGGCAAAATTCTATTTTCTCAGGGGGAAAAAGTCGCGGCAGCAACTTTTCAGAAAAAGGCCTTGGAGCAAGACCCAAAAAATATTTCAATGCGGTTTGATTTAGCTAAAACTTATTCAGGAGCAGAGCAATACCAAGAAGAAATAAATTTACTCAAAAATATACATCGCGATAACCCGAAAGCGGTTCAACCCCTATTCAATTTGCGCGATGCTTTTTTGAAAAAGGAAGATTGGAAGAATGTCTTAACTTCACAAGATAAAATTCTTCCTCTAATTAGAGATAATAAAGAGGAATGGAATAAAGAGTTAAAAAATAAAAGTCGCTTTTTATATGCCAGAGGCAGACAACAATGGGAACAAGATAAACGTGATTCTGCTTTATCCAATTTCAAGCAAGCGCTAAAAACATGGAATAAAAATTCAGATGCCCATTTATTTATAGGTGATGCTTATCTGGAAATCGGAAAACCAAAAATAGCATTCAAAAAATGGCTCAATGGATTCGAGCACACTCAAAATATAACATGCCTAACTAGGGCTCAAAGAGTTTGCCTCGAGACAGGAGTAGATCCTCAAGATCTCATTGTAATTTACCAAAAAGCGATTGACTTAAATCAACCACCCAAAAAACATACCTATACCCTGTTGCTGGCCGTTCTATTTATCGAACTTAATCAACCAGATAAAGCCAAGAATATTCTGCAAGAAAATCAAGCCAACGATGAACTTCTAGGCTCTTTATTACTCAGCCACACAGACAAGTCTTCCCATAGTGGACCCAATTTCAGCTTATTAAAAGACGCGATTTTGGGTCAAGTAACTGGGAGCATACCTGCATGAAGTTTATAAGCTGTAAATTTCAATCGCCTCAGCTTTTTCCTGTTGATTTAGTGCATGATTAGCCTTACCTAATAAATTTGATAAAAAGAACTTTTAGAATAGGTTTATACATTTTTCTCTAATTTGCTAAGAAGTTAAAGTTCTGGAATCCCGTTAAAAGGGGATCTTACAAGATTTAAATTAAAAAAAATCGTCAGGAAGGTTTTTACGGCGATCACGTTTGGATTTGGTTTTTTCCTTCTGATATTTTCTCCACTGGGCTCGGTCTTCCTTGGAAGGAATATTTTCTTCCTCATCTTCATCTTCCAAAAAATCTATGGATACCGATTTAAAGGCTTTCTTTGTATCTTTAGGTTGATAGCGTTTTGCTTCTTCTGCTTCCTTATTTGTTAAAGCTGTTTCCATAGCGGTAAGGGTTTTTGCATCTTTTTTCCTCCGGGAATGGAACAAAGCTTCGCCTCTTAATCTTATTTCTCTGCTATTGACCAAACCAGTTTTTAAATGCTCAGGAATTGCTTGGGCTCCCAGTAGAGCTCCGGTCCACGAGCCAACTAGCGCACCGAGTTTTTCTGTTTGCCTTCCTTTTTCAAGAATTGAGGCGAGCGAAAATTCTTTTTCTTCACTAAACATCCAGTACAACGAAAGGGGAATTAAACTCAAAACAAATCCCTCGGAAGCATGCTTTATCTCACGGTTACAATATAGGGATGCATTATTAACAATCCATTCCAACACTTCTTTTTCCGTTTTGTCGAATTGGTCTATAAATCCTTCTAGAGTCTGACTGAATGCATTCACCGACTTTACCATCAATTTTTCTTCGAATACATTTACTCTGGTTTGAATTTCAATCTCTGCCTGAGCACAAATTTCTGCTGCCTCCTGCAAAATTTCTTTTCTCTTTGATACAAGATTACCTTTTTGTAAATTTAAAAATTGCGTCACAAGAAATCCATTCAACACGGTACCCACAATTTCCAGTGGGTGGCTACTGAATGTCAGGCCTAATTGAAAGCATTGACCGGCTAGGGTTTTCGACCATCTTTTATGAAATAGCGCAAGTGGGACAGACAAAAAAACAAATATGGAAGTTGCTGAGGATTGAAGGTTAGGTTCTGCTAGGGTTCTGTCAGCAAGTGAATCGACCGCTTTCCAAAGGCAACTTTCAGAGCTTCGAAATAAGCCAAAATAATTCTCAGGGCCCCCTTTAATTAGGCTTTGAAAATTTATTGTTGTTTCTTCAATAAACTTTTTTTTATTTGTCAAAACGCCATCGCAAACAGCAAGAGCACATTGAGTAGGGGCGCCGTATAAGCCTTGCATCCGATAATGTTTAATACCCTTTCCTACTATATTTCGTATATCTTTATAATCTTCAATAGTTCCAAAAATCTGTCGGATTGCCTCTGGCTTTAATCCATTAACAGCACGACCCATAGCATCGCCTATAGCCATTCCTATAAAACAACCCATTACTTTTTCTGGGCTTACATTCATAACGATTTTAAATTAATGGAAATTTAAACAGAAAGCAGCTCTGTAGGATGGTTTTGCTGAGCCAAAATTAGTTTTGGTAAAGATTCTCCGAGTGCTTGAAGCGCAGTGATTTTCGCAAGTTCAGGATGGTTGTTAGTCTCACTAATATGCATCAATACAACTAACTTTAGGCCAAAATGATTTACTGATGCCAATAACTCGCCACAATCTTCATTGGAAAGATGACCCACACCACTTTTTATTCTTTTTTTAGTGCTCCACGGGTAAGGACCTGCCTCTAACATAGAAATATCATGGTTGGCTTCAACCAATAATGCATCAAGATTTCGTAGTACTTTTTTTATTTCGGGAGTAACCCTTCCCAGATCGGTGGCAATACCCAAGCTTTTGTCTTGGTAACGAATTACAAAGGCAACAGACTCTTCTGCATCATGGGGAGTGGAATAGGGTTCTACCGAAATATCGCCTAAATTTACTGGTTCGCTGGCGCGAATGATATTATAGGTATCGATCTTTCCTATTGTATGTTGCGAACGCCGCCAAGTTCCTTCGGTAGTGTAAAAAGGAACTTCATATTTCCTTAATAACGGCCCTATTCCTCGTATATGATCCGAGTGTTCATGGGTAGCAAACACTGCATCTATGCCGGTAAAACTTCGATCAATTTGAGCCATACGAGCCGAGAGTTTTTTTTCACTCAAACCAGCATCAATCAAAATCCGATTTTTACCTGCTTCAATGTAAACAGAATTTCCACCACTACCACTGGATAAAATAGAAAACTTTAAAATAAGTAGAACCTCTAAGGGAAAGCAGGTTAGTGCAATAAATTAAACCTTAGCAAATTGTATCATAGAATCGAAATAATTTTTTCTTCAGGTATATCGTCTACAATTTCTACGATGCCAATTTCTTTAACCAGAATAAATTTGATTTTATGGTTCATGGTTTTTTTATCATGGTAAAGTGATTCAATAATTGCCTTTGAATTCAGATCAGGCAGATCTGCAGGCAAACCAAATTTTCTTACCAGACGATCCAATCGCCGAGGAATTCCTTCCTGACACTTACCAAGTTTTTGCGACAGCTTGGCGGCATAAACCATTCCTATTGCAACAGCCTCCCCATGGATAAACTTTGAATAGTGGGTTAATGCTTCGATGGCGTGCCCTAAGGTATGACCAAAATTTAAAATCATTCGGTAATGATTTTCACGCTCATCCTTCTCTACGACTTCAGCCTTAATTGAACATGAGGTTTTAATAATATATTCGAGGCATTTCTTATCCAGTTGAAGAATTTTTTTAACGTTCTTTTCCAAATATTCGAAAAGACTGACATCCGATATCACACCATATTTAATAATCTCAGCAAGTCCTGCACGAAACTCTTTTTGCGGAAGCGTTTTTAGGGTATCCAAATCGGTTAAGACCAAACAAGGCTGGTAAAATGCGCCAATCATGTTTTTGCCCTTAGGGTGGTTAACCGCTGTTTTTCCTCCTACACTACTATCTACTTGCGAAAGCAAAGTGGTAGGCACTTGCACAAAAGGTATCCCTCTTTGGAAGGTGGCTGCTACGAATCCAACTAGATCACCAATAACACCGCCCCCCAATGCGATCAAAACAGATTTTCGATCACATTTTAGATCTAACAATCGATCAAAAATTTTTTCTGCCTGACCAAGAGTTTTTGAGGTTTCACCTTCCTCTACTTCGATGAGATCCGCTGTCCAGCCTTGATCTTTAAATCCAGATAAGACCTTATCTCCATAAATCTGAAAAAGGGAGGGGTGCGTAATTAATACAATATGGCTGGGTTTAACAATCTGAGAAAGACTCTCCCCCAATTTACCTAGAAGCCCTGAACCCAAAAGGATGTCATAGCTTCTTTTACCCAGATCTATATTTAAACGTTGCATGAAAAGTAAATCTTTATTCAGGGGGTTGAAATTTTTATATTATTTTCCCTAATTGTAAACATTTTCAGTAATGGTCTGCGTAATAAACCAATGAGGTTGGGAAATAATATAGAATTTATTGAATCTTTTAAACAAAATACCCAAAAAAGGAATTCTGGATAAAAATGGAGGTTTTTTGGGAACGTAAGTAATAAAACCTTCGGGAATTATGATCCTTTTAATAGCTAATAGGGCTTAAATAAGTTTAGCCTTTTGTGTTAGATAGTTTATTAGATAATGTATCGGGGTTTCCATTATCGTCTTCGAAGATTCGAGTTCGATCTGCCAGTTTAAATCCAAGAGCTAAAATAATTTTTCTTTTAG
>CAYYIR010000106.1:0-7282 GCA_964471995.1 uncultured Nitrospina sp.
AAACTCACCACAAATTTTATCGCGTGGGAATTTAGCCTGATCGCAAAGTATCACACGATAACCAAGCTGATTAAGCCCGAGCGCCGCTGAGCAACCCGATGGCCCACCCCCGATAATAATTACATCTGCTTTATCCATTATCTTTCTTTCCTAAAAATGCAATACGGTAAGGAAAATGGCGATGAACCTCGAAAGGTTCTATTCCCGCTTCCATAGCAAGCGCACCAAATTCCGAAGGAGTAAACGCGTTCATAACAGAAACTGGAGCGTCGTAACGAGTGATACGATTACGGGTAAAAATTCTAGTTAAAAGAAATATAACGGCATGCGCAATTCGACTTCGGTGCAAATCATTAATCAAAAATCCCAAGCGCGCCGATTTATAAATAGCTTTAATAACAGCGACCGCATTGTCCCAACTGAAGTGGTGTAACGAAAGATTATTGATTGCCAGATCAAAGCTATTATCTTTAAAGGGTAAATCAAGTATATTGCATTGTACTAGGCGGATTTCTGGATATTCATAGATTTCTTCTTTTGCTATTTTCAGCATCTTAGCGTTGATATCAATTGCAGTGATTCTAATAGGAATACCTATAGACCTAGCAAGCTTGGCTAGAGCAACTGGTTGGTCAGCCGAGCCAGTAGCGGCATCTAGGACAGAAAAAGGTCGGTCTAATTTGTGCTCTTTCAGAAACTTTTCAGCATGATAAAGTAAAACCCGGTAGCCACTTAAATAGCGGTTTACAGTAGCGACATCGCTCAGGCTATCACGAACCTCCTCATAAGGAGCTTCATCCAAATCCAATAATTCATCTTTTAGATTTCGAGGGGGAAAGAAAAATGATTTCACAGCGAAACGCCTCCAATCACTAATGTATGAAGTAATTGGAAATTGCCATTGGAAATTCGCCAAAGCTAATTTTTAAAGAAAAAATATTGCTGGCCCGCTTGAATTCTTTTCTGAGTAAGGTTCAACGCCACACCTTTGAACAATCCACGAGTGGCAGGAATCATTATGAGTAACCCAATCGCGTCTGTTATCAAACCCGGTGTAATGAGCAGCATACTGCAAAGGCTCATTACGGCTCCATTTAAAACATCATCAATGGGAGCCTCACGCGATTTGAGAGATCGTTGGATTCTTTTAAAGCATTCATCACCATAACTGCGGCTAACAATAATACCCACAAGAAATGAAAACATTACCCATGAGATGGTATTTAAGATACTGATCGATTCACTTATCCATTTCAGTCCATAAAGTTCAATTCCTGTTCCTAAAGCAAAAAAAGCGGCAACTGGTAGCATTATTTATAATTCCTTTAATATTTAGCGAAATAAAATATACCTTAAACAATATCACGCTCTTATTACACTAAAAAGAAAAAAAACTGCACAAAATCTCTAAAATGGAAATTCAGTTATTCTCTAAATATTTGGGCTAAGAAATATTGGTTTTTCAATAATTTGAACGTTATCTAAGAAAAAATTGGGCAACCAAAATATTCCTAAAAACAAATTTTTAGTGACCTAATTTACAATTCTATGGGGTGATCTCGCTTTATTCGTTTTAGCAAATCAAAGTTTAATGTTGTTTCCTAAATCTTTCTTCAAATAATTTGATTTTAGAGAGTGCAAGAACAGGCTAATAGTTTTATCCTGCTTGGTGGAAAATTAATTTATAAGTATTTTTTTAATGAATCAAAATATTTCAACCTCTTTTGAAAATGAGCGCCTTACATGGGCTAAAATTTCCCGCTTTATTGCTCTTCCATTTCAACCTTCACGTTTAACAACCTATCTTTCCGTAAAAAGGTTTGAAGAGGTTCCTATTGATGTTCTGTTAAACGATGGTGTAAAGGGAATACTTCTTGATGCCGATGGAACACTGGGCCCTCACCATACGAAATTTTTTGAACCCACGATTCTAGATCATTTACAAAAGATGCTGCAGAAGGGATTTAAAATTGCCATTTATACTAACGCTGCCCAGAACCGCTTTGAATCTTTTGAAAAACTGGGAGTCAAAATTGTTAATAACGTACCGCCTAAACCCGACCGCACTGGATTCGTAACAGCTATGAAAAATTTCCTGGAGTTGGACGATCCTTTAAAAGTTTGCATGATCGGAGATAACTACATCACCGATGGTGGTGCCATTGATGCAGGAATACGTTTCATACATATTCAGCCCGTTCCAGGGAACGAGCCTTTCATTCATGCCTTAACACGTTATTTGGCATATTTGTGCGTACGTTTCCACAAAAAAACCCCATAACCTCATTAAAAGAACATTTTTGGGGACATCGAATATCCCCCCCCAAATGTAATTTTAAAAACAACCTGTGATTTCTTACTAAATTTTGGAGCATAAACATAAAAGGGTTTACTTCTAGTTCATTTCCAAGAATAATACCCCTTATTCTTACCTAGTCGTAAAATTTATGGAAAACGAACAGATTCAAGAGTTTTGTCAAGAGGGTTTAAAGATTTCTGAACTAAAGGGAGTGCAAAATGGGCTTTCTTTTTTAATTGGAGAAAAATTTAGAAGAACCTTTTTGCAACTTAAAAAAACACGTGAAAAACTGCAATTCCTATACCCCAGTGAGGATGAATCTGAAAATCACCCCTTAAATAAAGGGGGACGTGCCCTGAAAATGAGCTATGCGCTAGCTATTCAGGAGCACTACAGCACACCCTTGGAGCAGGTGAAACATTTTGAATTATTTTTAAAGACATTCGCAGTCGCCATTAAAAATAGTTTTTCTAAAGATGATATTAAAAATTATTTCGAATCCTCTCCCACGTTAGGCACATACGAGGAAGATTGTTCAGACTCGGAATTAGATTACACAGGTGTTTTGCTAGAAGCCGAAGAAATTCTCACCTTGGAAGAAATGAAAAAGTTGTTCATTTAATTAAACAATATTATTTCTCGGTCAAAATATATGGATCAAGAACCTGAACCAATTTTAAAACAAAGAACGCGGCTTATAATTGCTTTTATAATTCTCTGTGCCGCCTCCGTACTCATTTTATTTACCGGGCCCGAGTTCAATTTTGTATGGCAGGTAATCCTTTCCAGTTTTTTATTTTTTTTCCTCTTCTGGCTGATAACCTAACTAAGAACCTCCTGGGTCAATGCAATTGATTTTAGTTAAGGAAAGCTTTAATTAGGCTCAATGAACTCGAGTAATAAACCTGTTATCAAGAAGAATGTAAATCGTCTTAAAAGTTTAATCATACGAGTATCAGCGAAAAATCAGAAATAATATTCCTAAAAAAGCGAGAGCAGCCAATCCCATCGAAATTAAGATGCGAATTTTAGCGTCATTTAATTTTTGATCGATTTTTTCTTGCAAAGGAGTCAAGGTACTTTGTATGGTTTTTTGCAGATCTTTTTTGACTTCGGTAAGTATTTCCATTTTCACAAAGCGGATATTTTCGGCTATCACCTTATCAAGATCTTCTAAAATTCTTTGTGATATCTCTGGTGTTGCTTTTTGGAGTTCCTCACGAATCGATTCCAAACCATCTTCATTTAATCGCCGCATTTTTCGATCAATTTCTTCCATTTTAGCGTGGATGGCTTTCTCAACCTTTGGCGCAATGTTTTCCTGAATACGTTCTATGGAGTCACGCGCATTCGCCAATGATTCATGTAAGTGTTCCTGAATTTCTTCTTCCAGGGCTTCTTTTCTGGACTCCACATGTTCTATCAAAATATCCAACCGCTGCTGAATTTCTGACACCTTTTTAAATTCCTCTTGGTTACTTGAATCAGTCATAGCTTTTCCTGAATTGTGGGCATTTGTAATATTAGATGTCAAATATCTAAAATAATTGCAAATGATTATGGACTCAACCTTTGATAGTTTCAAATAGATTTGAAGAAACCTCGCTCTTGACTTCACGATAGCATTAGACTACCTTTATATCATTGATAAGTAAGAGGTTATTTTTGAAGAAATACATAAAAGAATTCAAAAATTATTTGGTAGCGGAAAAAAATGCTTCGCCCCATACTTTAGATAGTTACCTCAATGATATATTCCAGTTCGAGGAATTTCTAAAACAGTCGGGCCATGGTCTTGAGTCAGGAGCCCCTGAAATAACTTCGATAGATCGCTTAGCTGTTCGTTCCTATCTGGGCTTCTTATATGAAAAAAAGTTGTCTGCTTCTTCCATGCGAAGAAAACTTTCCACATTGAGTTCCTTTTTTCGTTTTTTATGCCGCGAGGGCCACTTAAAAAATAATGTGGTTAAATCTATTCCTGCACCAAAAATGGAAAATAAACTTCCCACCTTTCTTTCTGTAGACGAAATATTCCGTCTTATTGATTTACCTCAAGGAGATGGTTTTCTGGTTATTCGTGATCGTGCAATGCTTGAATTATTTTATAATACCGGCTTGAGGATCAGCGAGTTAGTTTCTCTGAAGGTTGGAGATATTGACCTTGTTACTCAAACTTTGAAGGTTCTTGGGAAAGGAAATAAAGAACGTCTGCTGCCCTTCGGTCGAAAGTGTGTAGAAGCATTGGCAAATTACAAAAAAGCTCGCTCTGATAAAATAGTGTCTAAAAAAATAGATGCTGACTTCCTCTTTCTCAATCACCGTGGTAAAGGGATTTCAACCCGTGGGGTTCGAAAAATTATTGGAAAGTATGTTACAACGGGAAATTTCCCTGGAAAAATTTCACCTCACTCCATTCGACACTCCTTTGCCACTCATTTACTAGAAAGTGGCGCAGACCTCCGATCTATTCAGGAGTTACTGGGCCATGCAAGTCTTTCTACTACGCAAAAATATACTCATCTGACAATCGACAAATTGATAGAAACCTATGATCAATCTCACCCTAGAGCAAAAGAATAAATCCTCTTTGAATAAAATCTTTATTTTTCCTACTTTACAAGTACAATAACTACCATGATGCATGCGACCACAATTTTAGCTGTACGTCATAAAGGTAAAATCGTTATAGGTGGAGATGGGCAGGTGAGCCTTGGCAATACTGTCATGAAACATACTGCCAGTAAAGTAAGGCGAATATTTAATAATAAAGTGGTAGGAGGTTTTGCTGGTTCTACAGCTGATGCGTTCTCTTTGTTTGGTCGATTCGAGGAAAAACTAGAGAAATTTCAAGGTAATCTGTATCGATCCGCTGTCGAGATGGCTAAAGACTGGCGAACCGATAAAATGTTGCGCCGACTTGAGGCGATGCTAATTGTAGCCGATAAAGAAAACTTCCTTTTATTATCAGGTACTGGAGATGTGATCGAACCTGATGATGAAATATTGGCGATTGGTTCCGGTGGAATGTTTGCACTTTCAGCAGCCAAGGCGTTACTTGCACATAGTGATCTTTCTGCACGTGAAATTGTTGAAGAGGCTATGAAAATTACTGAAACTATCTGTATATATACCAACAGTAATCTCACCATTGAAGAATTATAACGTATGAACGAATTAACAATGACTCAACCTGAAGAAAAATCAAATACCCCGGAAGTGGAATTTATGGCTTCCTTGACTCCGAAACAGATTGTAGAAGAGCTAGACAAGTTTATCGTAGGACAAAACAAAGCCAAGCGCGCTGTTGCAATTGCATTGAGAAACCGATGGCGAAGGCAGCAGCTACCCGACTCATTACGAGATGAGGTAGGGCCCAAAAATATTCTCATGATCGGCCCCACAGGGGTTGGAAAAACTGAAATAGCAAGACGGCTGGCTAAACTTGCAAAATCTCCTTTTATAAAAGTAGAAGCTTCTAAATACACCGAAGTCGGTTATGTAGGGCGTGATGTCGAATCCATGATCCGCGATCTCGTCGAACTCAGCAAAACCATGGTGAAGGAGGAAATGCAGTTAGAGGTGAGGCAAAAAGCCCGTGAACAAGCAACTGAAAAGTTGCTCGATCTGCTTTTGCCTCCCCCACCGGGTCATTCTGGAAAAACCGACTTTAAATCTGACCCTAATGGGAAACTACATTACGATCAAACTCGTGAAAAGTTCAAACAAATGCTTAAAGAAGGGCGCCTTGATGATCGAGAAGTGGATATCGATGTAACAGAAAAACGCCCACCCATGATTGATGTTGTATCGGGTGCTGGAATGGAAGAAATGGGAAATAATTTAAAAGATATGCTCGGCTCAATCATGCCAAGCAAAACAAAAAAACGCAAACTCCAAGTTCCCGAAGCTTTCAAAGTACTCTGCCAGGAAGAAGCAGAAAAGCTATTAGATGAAGACGCAGTTATTCAGGAAGCATTAAAACGGGTGGCGCAAAATGGAATCGTCTTCATTGACGAAATAGATAAAATAACAGGTCGCTCAGGTCAAGGTACAAGCGGCCCAGATGTGTCCCGTGAAGGAGTGCAACGAGACTTATTACCTATTGTCGAAGGCTCTTCTATAAATACTAAATACGGAATTGTAAAAACGGATCACATCCTTTTTGTTTCTGCTGGAGCTTTTCATTCCTCCAAACCTTCTGACTTGATTCCTGAATTCCAAGGGCGTTTTCCAATTCGAGTTGAACTGGATTCGCTTACAAAAGAAGATTTTATTCAAATCTTAACGGAACCTAAAAATGCATTAGTCAAGCAATATACCGCTCTGCTAAAAGCCGAAGATGTGCACTTAACTTTTAAAGAAGATGCTATTGACACAATTGCTGAAATGTCTGCGCTGGTAAATTTACGAACTGAAAATATTGGTGCGCGACGTCTACAAACCATTATGGAAAAATTTTTGGAGGATATTTCTTTCGATGCACCCGACCTTGAAGATAAAAACATTTCTATTGACGCATCTTATATTCGAGAAAAATTAAAAGACATTATTCAAGATGAAGATTTAAGTCGATATATTCTTTAAAACCTATCGTGAAAAAACTTATCCAAAAAGCCGAAATCTTGTTGGAGGCGCTGCCTTTCATCAAAAAATTCTATGGTAAAACTTTCGTTATTAAATACGGAGGTAATGCTATGGTCTCAGAGAATTTAAAAAATAACTTTGCTTTAGATATTGTTATGATGAAATACATTGGCATCAATCCGGTGATCGTTCATGGAGGGGGTCCTCAAATCGACAAAACCTTGAAAGCACTAGGTATAAAGTCTCAATTTTTTGAAGGCCAGCGTGTCACTAACAAGGAAACTATTGACGTCGTAGAAATGGTATTAGGAGGAAAAGTAAATAAGGAAATTGTTTCTCTTATCAATCGTCACGGTGGTAATGCAGTAGGTATAACAGGAAAAGACGGAGATTTGATAA
>CAYYIR010000107.1:0-7133 GCA_964471995.1 uncultured Nitrospina sp.
GAATTTGAAAAGAAGTTTTTATTGAGTAGGATTTTACAAAAAATTATTTATAACCAATTTTTTTGCGACAAGGTAGTGAAAATTTTAAGAGAAAAACGTGACCTTTCCGAAACTTTAGTAGGGGTTATAGGAGATTTGGTGCCTGCGGAAAGAGTAGTGTCACTGCGATTTTTATCGCAATTAGTGGGTGTTTTCCCGAGGAAAAAACCTGCAGTTCATTTTGTGGGTAGAAAAGTCTAACGGACATCCACGAGTCGAATTTTAGGACGGAACCAAGTAGGACAGCGATAATTCATGAGTCATTAATTTTTTTTCTCACCAGCCAATCCGTTAATTTTTCACATCTTTCTCGGTAACCCTTGGCAAGTTTCTATCTGGAACCAGAAGTATTTTATTTTTTACAAGATGTTAACCCTGTCCTGTTTCTAATTTCATTTCGAGCCAGCCACCTTTTTCAAAAACAGCACCATTCTTATTCAAAAACACGGGGTGTTCAATAGTCATTGTATGCCCAGCATGGTAATTATAGTTTGCCTGTGAATGGCCGACAGAACCTAAGTCTTTATTTTTCCATTTGGTTTAATGGATACTGGACTCATATTCACTTAAGATTTTTTCCATTCGATCCTTGAGGTTTAATTTTTCCTTTTGATTTATTTTTTTTTCCAGTTCCTGCTCAGGCGTGATAATTTTCATTTTATTAAATGCATCTACTTTTTGTTTGAGCGAGATGTGTTTTTCATAAAGTCCACGAAACTCTTTATTTTCTTTTTGGACTTTTTCGAGTAACTCAGGATTGATATTCATTTTTCTATCTCCTTATTTAGGCACTCCGTAATTTAGTTCGGCCTCTGACGGTCGTATATAATTAATCATCAAGGAATCTAGGTTATAACTGAGATTTTTCTTCAGGTTTCGCAGAGCGATCAAGCCCGCACTAGCAGCAACTGTTAAATTTCTCACAGGTGTGTTTTGCACATAATTGTCCTTTAGACAGGATTGAAAGGTATCTTTATAAATCTCCAAACCATTTCCCACAAATATGGTGGGTTGGCTTATTTGGTCACACAATTCCACTGGGGTTATAGCTTGATCGGGAGTCTTTCTTTGGTAAAAATCGTTGTTAGAATTAAACAAAGCCGTGTAAACTTCCTTTTTTCGTGCATCCAAGACCGGACAAATAAGGTATGAGCCTGGCTTTACTGTTTCGGCATAGGCATCAAGCGTGTTCACTGCTGCGAAAGGTTTTTCAGTTGCCATAACCAATCCTTTGAGCAAGCTCATTCCAACACGAAGTCCTGTAAATGACCCCGGACCATTTGTTATGGCAAATCCTTCAAGATCTTTTAGTTTTGTTCGGGAACGATTTAGTAATCCATCCACCTCCTCCAATATGCTAGTGGAATAGGCCTGAGAACCACCAAGCTTAGATTCTAAAATGACGCAGTTATTATCCAATAGGGCAACACTTCCTGCCGGTGAGGATGTGTCTATTCCCAGTATCTTCATGATTTTCCAAGGGACTACTTATGGTGATGGGATTGAAAAAAGTGACTATCAAAATATAGCCTATCTCTTAACGTAAACATAGGATATGGCATGCGGAAAGTCAATGAAAAATCGGAGCCTTTCCAAGTACTACTCAAATTTAATAAATCATTTAAAATCAAATATTTATATATTTATTTTTGTGAAATCTATTTTGTTTCTATGAACTTATTTAAGAGATATTTTAGCAACTATTATTGTTTGGAAATTTGATCTTATGGGATCGAATTATTTTATAAAACTATTGTGATTTCCTGCTTAACCATTGAAAAAAATAGACTTATTTGCTTGACATTAGTAGTTTTTAAATTTAAGGTTATGTAGTTGGTCAAAAGAAGTCTTGTTTAAAAAATTTTTAAAGCTTTTAAAAACAAAGAATTTAGAGCATTTTCTGGAGGCAAAGAGAGTTATGTTCTATGAGGTGAAAGTTTTCGACGCTGAAGGTCAACTTAAGAAAGTTTTATCTCCAAAGAAGTTGAGTAATCGCTTCTGGAAGGAGGGGGAACAAAAGTTAGTGGACTTTACTGATAAAGAGAATGTTCCTGAAAACGGGCAAAATAAGAGCTATGCAACAGATGAGTTTCAATTAGAAGATAATTGATTAGGATGTAGTTCAATAATTAAGAGGAAAAAAAGGTATAGTGACTTAGTCGCTATGCCTTTTTTTATTTAAATTTAGCTTAAGCTTAATTAACTCTACCCATTCAGTTAGCAATTTCCTATAATTGCCCGCTTTGGTTTTGCTATTTGATTACAAACTAAAAAGGTTTCATGTATATAACATCTGCGGACCAGTTAAATGATTTTTGTTCCCGCCTCCATTCGTCAGAAGTTCTTGCTGTAGATACTGAATTTGTCCGCGAAAGAACTTATTTTCATAAAGTAGGGCTCATTCAGGTTGCAGGAAAGAATGAGTGTGCAGCGATAGACCCAATTTTGTTGGATGATCTAAGCCCTTTATTGGAAATACTTAAAGACCCGAATAAAACAAAGGTGTTTCATGCAGCCCGTCAAGATCTTGAGATTCTAGTACGTCTTTGTGGTCAGGTTATCCCTCCTGTTTTTGATACACAAATTGCCGCTGCTCTTGTAGGTTGGGGGTCCCAAATATCTTTTGCTAAGTTAATTCAAAAAGCTTTAGGTAAACGCATTCATAAAACTGAAACTTATACAGATTGGTGTCGACGCCCTTTAAGTCAGAATCAAATCCAATACGCTATAGACGATGTACGCTATCTAATGCCAGCTTATGAAAGTCTTCTTGAGAAACTCAAACAACTAAATAGATCTAATTGGATGAAAGGAGAGGTGTCAAATTGGGAAGATTCTGCTACATTTGCTTTACCTGATCCACAAACGCGTTATATGAAAATTAAAAGCTTAAGGAGCCTCAAACCTAGAAATATGGCTGTCTTAAGAGAGCTTGCAGCCTGGAGAGAAAGACTTGCTGTCACTCGTGATTGTTTGGCAAAATCTATTGTAAGAGATGAAACCCTTTTGGAAATAGCTAGGAAAATGCCTGCTGATATTAAAGACCTTTCTTCAATTAGGGGGTTTTATCATAAGGAACTCGGTAAAAGTGGAAAAGCTATTATAGAATCGGTTAAACGCGGGAACAAAGTGCCAGAAGATGAACTGCCCACACTACCTGAATCTGATGGTTATTCCACAACGCGTGGTATTGAAGAGTTGTTGTCTGCCTTTGTTCAAATCCGATCTGAAGAATTAAAGATTGAACCTTCAGTTCTCGCTGACCGCAAGCGCATCCATTCGTTTGCTACTCACTTTGAACAAAGTATGAATATGGATGATCATTTTCTCTTGCAAGGTTGGAGAAAAGAGTGCATTGGTAAGCCTATGTTGTCATTACTAAATGGTGAAGTGGGTCTAAAGATAAATCCTTCAGGGCAGGTCACACTCATCCCCATAAAATAAACTCTAGATTCTAGATTTTAGAGACCAGTTTTTGAATTCTGGAGATTGTCTCAGTATTTGGAGATCTGGATCTATTTCGATTTTATCTAACTTGTTAAAGCCAAGATTGATCGCAGTTTTCAACATCTCTAAACTTTTTTTAGGTTGTCCCGTTAACGAATAATAGCAGGAATAGTTGTAATAGATGTTCGGGTTTTTTGAATCTAACATCATTCCTGTTTTTAAAGTTTCCAAAGCTTTATCATAATTTGAATTTTGCATATAAGCGGTACTTAAATTTATAGTTGCTTCTTTAAAGCTATTATTATGATGCAGCGCTTTTTTATAATTTAGAATTGCTTCTTCGAAACGGCCTGCTTTGAAATTTTTGTTACCTTCGTTGTAGTGGAAGATGCCCATCCTTTTTTCTTTTTCTTCCTGAGGAATATTTTGACCGTTACTCCCTTCTTTATGGCTACCTTCCCTATCGCTACCTTCGCTTTGTTGCAGTTGACTTTTTATTTTTGAAGAGTTCCCTGCAATTATGGGGATATCTATGATTAAAAAAATAATAAGCGCTAAAAGTCCAAAATGTGGAAGATATTTTAAGAATTTCATCTGTGTAATAACTATGAAAACCAGCGTTTTAATTCGCTGATCGAATGTAAAGAATTAACACCCTCAATAGCGGCTCCTTGCGAGCATAAATTGTATATCTGAGTTTTTTTGCTTTGGCTTGCTATTTCTTCAAGATTGCGCAAATAACTGTACATGACTTGGTCAGTAATACCTGCGATTCCATAAGTATTTAACACTTCTACTGATTTTTTTTCATAGAATTTATCTTTGTGTAATTTGTCGAGTTGGTTCGTTCCAGAAATCATGGAAAATAGTTTCTGGTTGAACAGGGTATGTTTTGAATAATAACGTTTTCCGGTAAAAGCACAATCCTGCCCAATTAAAAAAATAGGTTCGCATCCAAATTGAATTAAAGCGTCGACACCAAGGCAGGCTACTGAGCCGCCAGCTTGTGTGATTCCCTTTGTTTTAGATTGTTCGTGATTTGAAAATAATTTTCCTTCTTTATAAACCACATAATATTCGCCGGGAAAATTTTTTAAAACGTTATGATTTGCTGTAGGTGTATAAATAAGTTTAATTGAACCTTTTTTATAATCGGCAAAATAGTATGCACTATCGATTTGTGGATCGAGGGTAAAAATATATTTGGGGTTTATACCATTTTTTAAAAGAGCAGGAAAAGCCGTATCAACACAAGCTAAAATTAATTTATCTTGTAAATGCTTAAGGTAGGGTAAAACTGTATCGAGAGAGGGGCCTGCACTTACCATAAGGGCAGGTTTTCCAAGGTGAGCATTTTTTAAAGAGTTAATCCCCGATGAAGCTGTAATTTTTTTTTCATTAAGGTAGTAATTGGCTTCCTCCAGATCGCGAAATACAGTTGGGAACCTGCGTTCTATTAATAATATTTCCAAAGCATTTTTGAGTGCTGGAAAATTTTTGGGTAGACATTTGAATGATGGGGCATGAAATAAAATCTCTAATCTCTCTGATCCAGATTCCGACATATGCTGCATTTCTTTTGATATGGTATTAGATACATCAAACTCATCCACTCCAAAAATTAATTTGAAATTGTTATTATTAAAAAGTTGAGTATGATTTTTCAATTTCATAGCTGCCGTAAGAAGGTCTGGATTAAGTTCTATTACAAGGAGAAAACCATCTGAACCGATTTTTTCAAGTAAGGGCCCTAAATGATAACCTAAGCCGAATCCATAGAGGCATATTCGGCTACCGGATTTGATATTTTTGGCAAAATCAATACCTTCTTTATTTGGGTCGTATTTACTATGCAATAATATCCCGTTGTATTTAGCAGTCGGTTGTCCGGAGTTTGCATGAATAATAGTAATTTTTTCAGGCAGCTGATTTTTAAGATCTATAGGCTTTGAAAGGTGATTTTTAAGTAAAGCAAGGTTTATTTCGAAGAAGTGATTGTCCAACGGAGGGTCTCCAAATTGTATCTTTCCAATCATATCATCAATTGACTTTGAAAGGGTAAGGTAAGTTTAGGAGTGAATTTTTTTTGACAACAATCAGTAATTAAATTTATTATTTGGATATGGTTGTTAAAATATGTTTGTAAATGATGTTTAGCTGTATCATTATTTTATAAGCTGAGGGCAACCTCTATTTCATTGTATAAATAACTTATTATGAGAATCTTAGAACTTATTAGGATGATATTTAAATGAAAAATATTAAAAGAATTACATTAAGCATAACCTTATTTTTTATGTGCTCGACAGCTATGGTTCATGCACAAATATCTGATGATAGAAATCAAGGTGCTAAACAAAATGAAAGTTGTATTGAACTAAAGAGTTTTTTTAAAGTGCGGATAAATAAAGCTTTAAAGGTTCACAAGGTTCTCCACCAAACACTTCAAAGCAACCAAATTATTGACAAATATAATCGCCATATGAATATTCTATTTGGTAATCTTAATAGATATACTATGGTTATGGAAAAATTGCTTGTTGATTCAAAGGAAAATGGATGTAGTGAGTTAACAGTGATGCGTAACGGTGTAGTAAGTTTAAAAAAAATACATGATGAAATGATGGCATCTATTCAATTGCCAAACCCCAAAGGGCCTCTTTCTCAACAAAGTAATATGCTGAAATCCGAACTGGATAATATGTTGAAAGCCGGTTGGTAGTTATTCAAGTTTCTCAAAGCCCATAAGTCCATACTTTGGGTTTTTGTCTCTATCTGTTGATAGTAATTATAGGTGCCTTAAAGTTGTTTTTGTTGAGTATTTGAATGTTGTTTAAGTAAGAGGTAGAGAAATTTCATCATATTGTTTTAAAAAATGTTTAGCAGATCTATACCAATTGGCTTACAACCTTTTTTAATTTATTTTAAAAATCTTGCAGTTAGCTGATCCCTTATCGCTTTGTTCTTTTTGTATTACAAATACCACAAATTTCCTTAAGTTTAAGACATAAATCTAAAGTTTTAAATATTTACACGCTCTTTAAGCACAGGCCTATTGGCTGCAGAACCAAACTGGCAAGGAATGTTATGCTCTCCCCAGAAGATAAAAATAACCCGCAAATACGTGTTCTTTCTGAAGATTTGGCAAACCAGATAGCAGCAGGGGAGGTCGTGGAGCGACCAGCCTCTGTTGTTAAGGAGTTGGTTGAAAATTCTATCGATGCGGGGGCTAATATTATTCGACTAGATATTGAGGGGGGAGGTAAAAAGAAAATTCGCGTTATGGATAATGGTATTGGGATGTTGCCAGAAGAGTGCAGAACCGCTTTCTCAAGGCATGCTACTAGTAAAATTTCTGAATTTAGTGATCTAGAAACAATTCGGTCCCTGGGCTTTCGTGGTGAAGCTTTACCTAGTGTTGCCTCCGTTTCAAAGGTTCGCTGCATCAGCGCGCGCAATGAAAATCAAGGAGGAAAATTAATCGTAATAGAAGGTGGAAACCTTATAGAAGAAAAAGATTTTGCTTGTCCACAAGGGACAACAATTGAAGTGGATCAATTATTTTATGTGACCCCTGCACGTAGTAAATTTTTAAAAGGAGACTCTACCGAGTTTTCACATATTACTCAGGTAGTCACGCAACATGC
>CAYYIR010000108.1:0-7080 GCA_964471995.1 uncultured Nitrospina sp.
TCCTTCTTATGTACTTCGAAGTCATATAATTCCGCGAAATTTATCAGTTAATTTCAGGGGTGTCAAGAGTAAAACCCCTTGATTTAAAGATTTTCACGCTTTTGAGCCGGTTTTTACCCGCCCACCAAATTTTGCAGGTCTCACAATCAGGTTTTTAGAGGATAAATATAGTAAAGCATGAGATAGGTTGCCGTGCTGGTTATCAAAATTAGAGCATAAATTATCATCGTAACCCGACCCAAAACTCGATGTCTTGTTGCCCCATCGGGCAATAACTTTTCGATCAGTTTTTCCAAACTAACAACCAAAGCCACCGTTATAAAAATCAAAGCATAGGCAATACTTGCTCCCGTAGGGTTCTCACGTGTAACCAAAAGCGTTATTTGTAAAAGAAGCCAGCAACCCAATATAGAAAACATTACGATTTTAAATTTACGAGGACTGACTTTTAATTCTCCATCTTTGAGAAAGTATTCTCCACCCACAATTTTGCTGACTCTGAAGCCTTGCGAAAGCATATAAAAAGCAAGGACCATCCCTACCACAACAAGACTCAAATGAGTAATTAAAACAGGTTTAAACACATTCTCGTAGACGTCATCCGGGCCTCCAAAACCTTCTCTCCCTTCAAAAGATAAAACCCCTAATGACCGGGCATAATAGTAACCTACAAAGTAAACTATCATCGACACCATGGAAACAAGGATCAGTTTATGGTGACGGGTGCCCTGTGACTTTTTGGCCATTACCCAAGAAATTAAAAAAAGAACCGTGAAAATAACAGCCAAAAGATAACTGATATCAGCCCCGATTGTACCGGAGGGAGCGAGAAAACCAGGTTCAGCAAGAAGTTCTTTCATAAAAAATCCAATTTAAGTCTCAGGTGGGGTTTCAGAAAGTGAATGAACAGGTTTTAATTGAGAACTGAAATCTCTATAATTAGGTTTGGCCTTCCTTACCCAAAAGCCAAGTGCCTGTGTAAAACTCGGTCGCACCGAGAAGAGTCCAAATCAAAAGAGGTTCCATACTCATCTGCGTAAAAAACATGAAAACAACCACAGAAATAGTTGCCAACCCTATGAGTTGAAGTGTTCGACCCAAAAAATAAAGAATATTTCCCACTATAACATCAACCCTTTAGTCCGGCCTTTACATCTTTGTTCGCCTCTATAAGGCTATTCACATTTTCTCTACCAATATTCTGTATAGTATCCCGAACGCTAGCCAAAACCACATTTCCTGCCTTGGTAAAAGCACTAGATGATTGAGGAACTTTAGGGTCTACTTGACCCGCCATTATGTTCTCATGATGTTCGGCGACCACTTGGTCATCAAAGAGATCATCTAAAGAAAATTTGTAAAGAAGCTTTACATAGTCTCGTTTTTTTTCGGTCTCTTTTTTTGAATCCCAAACTATATTTTCCATTTCTACAGATTCAGGTTTCAATTTTCCCTTTGAAAGAATTTTTTTAATCTGCTGAAAATAAGCTTGCATCTCTTTTGGGTTTTTTATTTCGTCTTCAGGAATTTTGGAACTAATTTCATACTCTATGGCCCCTTGATTTAGTGAAGAGCGACTTATTTCATAGGTAACATTATTATGATTAAAACGGCGACCCTTTTTAGCCGTGTACTTAGATTGCAACTCTTCCACAAGCAAAGAAAGACCCTCCGCTGCATACTGATTAAACAATAGTCCCTTCAAAGTAGGCATTCTAATCTTCTCCAAATCTTATTATTATAGTTCCTGATTTATATTTATTTTCCTAATAAAGAACGAGAAAGGAAAAAATGATTTCTATCCAAAAATATAGGTCTATGCAAGAAGAAAAATCAGCAGCACAATTAAACCATCAAAACGAAGAGGTAGCTGATTCCTCAGACTTTCCAACACCAGCCGATGCTGTAGTGAATTCAGTTGGAGACTTTAAAAAACTGTTAGAACCGTTTCCCTGATAAACAAATCGTATTTTTATACAACCAACTTCTTTGTTATCGCAATAAAAGTCTAGAAACTGAAATTTGGCAAACTTATTATTTGCGGTTCGAGCTGCATAGACATTTTTCTTAGCCTTTAGCTTATGCGTCAGATAATTATAGTTATAAGGTTTTAGTATAGCTGGGTTTTCCGTATCAGTCCTTGTACTCACATCCAAAACATAATTGTCTTTAGGCACTTCCGTAACCTTATCGAACTCTATTGTACCCAAGTCTATTAAGCCTGCTTTCCCTAACTTACTGGATGCACCCCCATTTGTTATGACCTTACTTCTCCTAAATGCTAGATCCCATTCTAAGGAGGAAGGGTCATGAATTTTTACAACCCTGCCGCTTTGCAAGTTAAAATAAACATACTCTTTTTCAGAAGACGCATTTACCGTAGTAACCCTTGAGTTAAGCAAACCTCCCATTTGTATAGGCGGATGATTTTCTTGTTGCTTTTCTTTTTCTACAATTTGTCCTTCTTCGGGCACATCCACACTGGGAGAGTCAAGAAATTTTTGCAGCTTCATTAACTTCTCAGGCAACCAGAATGAGCCTACCAAAACAAGAGTAATACACAAGTTAAGCCAGAAAAGCTTACGCCACATCTGACGTTTCTTACCTCCTTCTGACTCAGGCGATTTGTCAAAGGATGAATTCATAATTTTAGATTATAAGTTGAATTATCGGTCTCCGTTACGAAAATCCTTTAGGACGTATTTCATCGCCAAACGAGCGAATCCTTCTTTATTAAGCCAACTCGCTTTTTTGCGACTTAAGTTTCGCAACCCTAGCTTTTGGCTACCGACAAAGCGTGCCCCCCAGATCACTTCCTGAGTACGTGGGTCTACTAAAAAAACTGAGAACTCTAACCCGCTAGCAATACCTTTTTGTATAGTGCCACGCCGGTCTCGATACATATTCGAATATTTTGTGACTGCCCCTACCAAAACAGCATCTACTCCATCGGTTGATACCAATTCGGTTTTCAACTCTTCATTGGAATTGCTTTGTTTTTGCTTAACATGATTATTCGGTGTTTTAACTATTTTAAAACGCGCATCTTCCATCATTTGTGGAGGAATAACATTTGAATAGTTTTTATTTGTCTTCAATTCATGATAGGCCTGCTGAGATACAACTTTCCCAGCAGCTTTGTCTTCAAAGAGAGCAAAGGTTTTATTTTCAAACGCTAAAACACCTATCCTCTGGATTCTATCAAAAAGCTTCCTGTTAAATATTTTGCTTTGCACTTGATTGACTGGCGCAATATTCAATAATTGATTATAAGTTTTGCGCTTGATATAAACAGGCATCGGGTGCGGTTCATTGATACCATCTGACATATGTGGATTAATATTATAATATACAGGAGGAGCCTCATCCCAGGGGCGATGCATTTCAAGATCATTTTGAGCTTGCCCTCTATCTAAAGCATCCTCCAAAGGAACAGATGAAGCTTGAGGTATCATTACAACGCTTAAAATTAATGCTGGCATGAACCTAATTGAGAATCTAAAAAATGGTGGCAAGGTTAGCACCCCTAAAAAATTAATAGAATTAATCATTTATAATTATATATTAACCCATCTTTTAATAAAATAGCATTCTCGAATAAAAACAATATTCTAACATGCCAACTTCCTTCATAATTAGCCCATGAATTCGAATTTAAATCGCGCTTTAGAGTGGACGACTCCAGATATTCAGCCCTTTATAATGGAAGTTCTTTCTCTTCTAGCTTTGATATTTTTTTCTGCAGCCACTTGGCCCAAACTAAAAATTCTAATGAATGCCAAAGCAGCCGATAGAACCAACCGAATATTTGAAAGAGTGGGTGTTACATTAAAAATTGCTTTCGGGCAGACAAAATTATTTCAGGAAAAAGTAGCTGGCTGGATGCATGCCCTGATCTTTTGGGGATTCCTAATTCTCTTGTTTCGAGCTGCCGAGTTCTTTTTCATCGGATTTTTTCCAATGTTCGCTTTCCCCACAAATAATTTTCTTTATTTGGCTTATGTTTGGGTTAAGGATATCGCGGTATTTCTAGTAACCGTTGCTGTTTTATTCGCTCTTTATCGAAGGTTAGTAATTAAACCAGATCGCCTTACATTATCCGCAGAAGGCTTGCTTATACTTGCTTTGATACTCGCCATTATGATTAGCGATATCTTGTTTGATTCCTCCTATTCTGCACTTAACCCGGAGTACCCTTCTGGCCCTATCAGCTAGATATTAACCCCTTTATTGCAAATATTCACCAAACATATTCTGGAACATCTTCATAGCTTGGCATATTGGGCTCATATTTCATCGATTCTTATGTTTTTAATTCTTTTACCTCGCAGCAAACATTTCCATATTTTGACATCAATCCCAAACGTGTTTTTTTCCAATTTGGACTCAGGGAATAATTTAAAGCGTATTGATTTTGAAGAGGAAGAAACCTTTGGAGTTACAAGTTCAAGAGACTTCAACTGGAAACAAATGCTCGATCTACATACCTGCACGCAATGCGGACGTTGTGATCGAGCCTGTCCTGCGTGGGCAACCGAGAAACCCTTATCACCTCAACAATTGACGGTTGATCTGCGTGACAATCTTAATAGTTTATCAAGTACCGATGTCCCTCTGCTCGGCGGAGTCATCGAAGACGAAATCATTTGGTCCTGCACAACCTGCGGGGCTTGCGAAGCTTCCTGCCCTGTAATGATTGAATATGTTGATAAAATAATCGGACTGAGACGCGGACTGATTTTAACGGAAGACCGCTATCCTAAGGAATTTACAGAAGCTTTCAAATCGCTGGAAACCCAATCAAACCCCTGGGGTTTTCCCAAAACCTCTCGTTCCGATTGGGCGAAAAACCTCGGTGTCCCTATCTGGGACAAAGCACGACCGACGGAATATCTTTATTTTGTTGGATGCAATGGATCTTTTGACACCCGAGGAAAAAAAATAACGCAAGCTGTTGTAGAAACTTTAAAAGAAGCCGGAGTTGAGTTTTCAATCTTAGGAAACAATGAAGGTTGTACAGGCGATCCAGCCCGCCGGTCCGGTAATGAATATTTATTTGATATGCTGGCATCCGAAAATGCAAAAACCTTCAAAGATAATGGTGTTCGAAAAGTTGTTACGCATTGTCCGCATTGCCTTAATTCTTTAAAAAATGAATATCCTCAATTCGGCGCACAGCTAGAAGTAATCCACCATTCAGAACTTTTACAAAAATTTATTAAAGAGGGAAAAATTTCCCAAAAACCGAATCAAGAAGAAAAAGTAGTTTTTCACGATTCCTGTTACCTAGGTCGGCACAATGGAATTTATGAGGCGCCTCGAGAAGTATTAAGTCATGCAGGGGGGCAAACAAAAGAAATCGAACAAAGTCGGGAAACCGGTACTTGTTGTGGTGCTGGCGGTGCCCGCTTTTTGTTAGAGGAAAACACAGGAACCCGCATGAGCCATCATAGACTCGAAGAATTAATGGTCAATAAACCTGACACCATTGCCGTCTCATGCCCCTTTTGTGTTCTCATGTTGGAAGATGCTGCAAAAACCAAAAATTTAAAGGTCCAGGTAAAAGATATTGGAGAAATGATTCAAAAGAAAACCTAAATAAATATTTTTTTAAACGACATTTTTTAATCGTTTAAGAGTTTCTTCTTTTCCGAGTAGCAGAATAACATCATAAATACCTGGGCTCACCGTGGCCCCAGTCAAGGCGACACGCACTGGTTGCGCCAGCTTGCCAAGCTTCATTCCCTCTTCTTCAACTATCTTTTTAAATAAAGATTCAATATTCTCAGCAGTGTAATCATCTAACTTCGAAAGTTTAGTGATTATTTTTTCGATTAATGGTTTTGCTTCATCCGTTAAAAATTTGTTTCGAGCCTTTTCAACGAACTCCACCTCCTGCTTAAAAAAGAAAGCAGACTTTTCCGCCATTTCAAGAAGAGTCTTCGACCTTTCATTAAGACAGGGCACCACGCGCGCAATTTCCTGCCAACTCAATCCGTGATCTTTTTTCAAAACTTCCGCCTTAACCAAATGTGGCTCCAAATGCTTCGCTAACTCTTCAATTGGGGTAGACTTAATGTAATGCTCATTGAGCCAAGATAATTTATCCGCATCAAAAACTGCTGCTGATGTGTGAACCGATTCGAAGGAGAAATGTTCAATCATTTCTTCACGCGAGAATATTTCCTGATCACCATGGGACCACCCCAATCGAGCCAAATAATTTATCATCGCATCGGGCATATAACCCATATCACGGTAAGCAAGCGCAGAAGTAGCCCCATGACGCTTACTAAGACGAGTTTTATCCTGTCCCAAAATCATCGAAATATGCGAAAATCTCGGTCGTTTAAAATCAAGAGCATCGTACAATAAACATTGCCGTGGAGTGTTCGACAAGTGGTCATCGCCTCTAATAACATGTGTTATACCCATTTCTGAATCATCCACTACCACAACGAAGTTATAAGTAGGAGTGCCATCCGTTCGCTGAATAATGAGATCATCCAATTCAGCAATATCGAAAATCACTTTGCCACGCAGCAGATCTTCTACGACTACAGACCCTTCCTGCGGGGCTTTGAATCGAACAACATAGGGCGCTTCAGGAGTATCTGTTCGCTCACGACAGGTACCATCATATTTAGGTTTAAGCCCTGCTTTTTGAGCATCGCTTCTTTTCTGATCTAGCTCCTCAGGAGTGCAATAACAATGATAGGCTTTTCCTGTTGACAACAGGTGCATAATTTTTTTTGTATAAATTTCTTGCCGCTCGGTTTGACGAAATGGGCCTTCATCCCAATCCAAACCCAGCCAGCGCATGGATTCAAGAATTTCTTGAATGGATTCTTCAGTAGACCGAGAAAGGTCAGTGTCTTCAATTCTTAAAATAAATTTGCCACCATGATGTCTAGCGAACAGCCAGTTGAATAAAGCTGTTCGCACTCCACCAATATGTAAAAACCCTGTAGGACTGGGGGCAAATCTGACTTTAATAATTTCGGACATAGTGTAAATTCAAGAATCTTGATTTTTAAGGAAAGCTTAAGAGTAGCAAATAAAAGGAAATAAAATAAGAGT
>CAYYIR010000109.1:0-7065 GCA_964471995.1 uncultured Nitrospina sp.
TTTTTCGAGCCTTATCGAGAATTTTTTCGTATGATTGATACAGTTTTTCTATGGGTCCTAGTTCCATTAACATTGACTTCACCTTATTTTTTTATAGAGTTGTAGATAAAAGGCCATTAGAAAAGGCCATAAATAATTAGTAATTGCTATTTAACATAATTTTTAGAACGGCGCATTCTTGCACGAAACTAAATAAAGTTCAATATATTTCAACGACTCAATCGTCAAAGAATAAATTGAATTAACCTTTTAATTATTAGATTTAGGTAAATTTCCCTAGAAAAAAAATTATGGCATCAATTTTTGATTCGGATTTATTCAATTCAAACCTTTTTTTTCCAAGAATCGATTCTTCTCCAGCTCCAGATAACACCCAAGAATATTATATAGATGCACCTGGCGACGTTCGGATTCATGTTCGGTGTCATCCAAATTTAAAGGCGAAACTAAGTCTTTTATTTTTTCATGGAAATGGAGAGATCGTTTCTGATTATGATGGATTGGCAGAGGTGTTTTCAAATCTGGGAGTGGAGCTTATAATTGCAGACTTCCGTGGTTATGGTAAAAGCACTGGAACACCAACTTTGCGTGCTACTTTAGAAGATTCACATATTATATTTGATTTTTTAATTAAAAATTTAATTTTCAAAGACAAAGTAGTTGTAATGGGTCGTTCTTTGGGGAGTGCTCCAACCATAGAACTTTGCAGTACACGGAATGATATTCAAGCCTGTGTTATAGAAAGTGGTTATGCGGATCCAATACCTTTGGTTGAAAGGCGAGGGCTAAATATTGATAAAACGACACCTGAAGAAAATGCTTTATTTAATAACAGCATGAAAATTTCTGCTGTAAAATGCCCTTCTTTGATCATGCATGGTGAAGATGATTATTTAATTTCTCCGAAAGAAGCACAATTGAATTTTGAAAATTTGGGTGCCAAAATCAAAAGACTAGAAATACTGGATGGAGTTGGCCATAACGATATGATGATGGCAGCAGGACATGCATATTTTAATATTTTGAAGCAATTTTTTGATTCTTTGTGATAATGGGTATTAATCATCTTAATAATAAATAGCTGGTCGAGGAGTATAGTGAAAAAATTTTACAATATTGAAGGGATGATCCGAAATGGATTCAAGCTCAGCCGGGACTACGAAACCCTCGATTTTAGTTTTGAAAATTTTAGTGATGCGGCGGCAGAATCTCTTGCAAAAGCTAAATCTATTAAGCAACTTCGCAGGCTGACTATTAGTGGTAAAAAATTAACAGCTGTTTCGGCAAAGGCTTTTGGGTCATCGGAAACACTGGGAAACCTTGAGTCTTTAAAATTATATAAAAATAAAATAGGTGATGAAGGAATTAAATATTTTGCTGAATCAGAAAAACTCCCCAATCTTAAGTCCTTGAGATTATCCTGGAATGATATTGGGCCCATGGGGGCTAAATATCTTGCCGAATCAGACAATCTAGGGAGCTTAACCACATTAGTGTTATCAGAAAATAAGATCGGGGATGAAGGATTAAAGTATCTGGCTGAGGCACAATCGCTTAACAGCTTAGAAAGTCTTGATTTAAGAAAAAATAATGTTACGGATCACGGTGCTAAAGCTCTTTCAAAAAGTAAGAACTTTCCAAAATTACAAAGGATAGACTTGACAGGAAATGCGCTGACTAAAGAAGGGTTCGATGCTCTGGCCGAAATGAAGATTTACAATTTGATTCGAGCTCGTCTATCCGAAGATGGGACCAAACTAGATCTTAGCAATCTTAGATTGTCAGATGTGGAATGTAAGTGTCTTTCAGAGTGCGAAGATTTGAAGGGTCTCACCCATCTTTATTTGGAATTAAACCAAATCACAGAGAAAGGTGTGGAGTTTCTTGCAGGTTCCGAACTTTTGCAGAACCTCAGTCTCCTATCGATGGATCGTAATAATATGGGAGATGCAGGGTTTATCCATATTGTTAATTCAGAAAATCTCAGTAATTTGCAAGTTTTAATGGTTGAAAATAATGGTATCACTGATGCTGGAATCGAGGCTATTTGTGAATCTGAAAATCTTGCAAATCTTTTACGCCTTTATATTGAAGAAAATAACTACACAGAAGAGGGTTTTGAGTTATTAGGAGAAGCAGAACATTTAATGCAACTTGAGTACCCCGAATTTGATCGTGAAGAGGAAATAGAAGAAGAAGAGGAAGAAGAAGAAGAATTCGATGATGTTGAGGACATCGAAGAAATAGAAGAAGAGGAAGACCTCGGCGAAACCGAATATGAATCCCAATAGCCTTGGTTGGTATCGAGGAATAGGCTAATTTTTAATATTATTACGAATTAGCCTTTTATGCTTAACGCTTAAAAAGGTTCTACCAAGAGGTTCGCCAGAGTTCCTCGGAACTTTTCATTTTAAAGATTTCGTTGATTTTAGTTACGAAATTTTCGTCGCTATAAGTTTTTGTGTATTCATCCCCTTTGGTCTTGTAGGGATTCCAAGACAAAACCATACGTTCGATGAACATTTCATCCAGCTCAACGTGACTGATCTTTTTTATGATATTGGTATCGAGATCGGTTAGGATTGCGACCATAGTATATTCTTCTTTGTTATAAAGAGCTTCGCAAAAACCGGGTGATTCCATTTCCTGTTGAATTGGATTGCAGGGAGTTTCGAGTAACCAGTCCTCTCCCCCGATAGCAAAAATGGGTATGGATGGAAATTCTGATTCTGCAATCAATTTCGCCTGCCATTTACCAGACCAAGCTTTAATTTGTGCCTCAGAGGGACTGGAGATAGCAGCAAGTAAAAGCATGTCCCCATTCGGCGAAAAAGAAAGGCCCCCTCCATGACCTGCTATAGGAAGAGGACAAGATTTTCCTTCAACGAAACTTACTGTTTGATCCGTTTCACTCATAATCAACCGTTTTTAAAGAAGTTTTTAATTATTGTGGGTAAGGAAAGCTCAATTGTCAACCTTAATAAAAGTATTTTTATATCAATATAAAAAACTGGTTCCGAATACATAATAAGATTTATCAGGTTGAGTTTAATCAGTCCTTCGGTTACGCTTATACGTTCACAACTATTATCATACTTATGAAAACGACCCTTATATCCCACGCGAGTTTATTGATTCAATCAGGCAACACTAATGTATTAACGGACCCTGTATTTTTTGATTATTTATGGGAAGAATGTAACGTACATTGCCCAAGTATTGATTTAGACTTGGAGAAACTGCCTGTTATCGATGTGCTCAATATTTCGCATCGACATCAGGATCATTTTGATATCCGGACTCTTGCACATATTGCCAACAGCAGTTCCATTTTAGCTGAAGATGCAATAGTTCTTGCTCCGCGTGATGAGATATTACTTGAGGTGCTTGCAGAACTTGAGTTTAAAAATGTGACTGTGGTGGAAGATTTTAAAGCCATTGAGTTTAAGGATATCACTCTGACTCCAACTCCTTCATTGAACGAGCAAGACTATTTTCCAGAGCATGGATTATTAGTCCATGATGGTTCTGTAACAATCTGGAATCAAGTTGATACTATTGTTTCCCCAGATATTATCAAATATATTCATCGATTATATGGTCAACCCGATATGGCACATATGCGTTATTTACCCTTGCTGGAGGGAAATTTCTGCTTTCATAATCCGGTTGAATTACCCATGGATGAATACAGTTCTTTTTTGAAAGTAGCTGCAGCTTGCAGACCCAAATTTGTAGTCCCTGGTTCTGCTGGATTTCGCTATCGTGATGAGTTTAAATTTCTGAATCAGTATTCATTTCCTACTACACAGGAACAATTTTTACGAGATCTTAAAAACTTTTGCCCCGAAATTAATAGCAGTATTTTTTATCCAGGTGATGTAGCAAGTATAACTAAAGAAGGTGTGAAGATATCTAGAGGGGATTCCAATTTCGTTAAGATTAAAGAGGATGATGAATATAGAATCGAATTTAAACCTGTTCTAGAAGTCCCACCTATTAGGACCCAAACTAAAGATAAGGACGAGTCCAATAAAGAATGGAATGAGATTGTAGACTTTATAGAGAACCAGTTCGTGGAAAAAGTAGTGCAGAAAAAAGCTGTTCAGTCTTGGGTGGAATGGCAGGTGGTATATCAAATTGAGGTTTTTGGTTTGGAAAGTTCTCAGATTTGGTGTCTGGATTTTGCTGGAGAAGATGCTGCAATCATTAAAGGGCGTGTAGGTAAAATTAATTTGTACGAAGGAATTGCTTGCTCGGAGCTTTATCGTTTGATTCACCAGGATACAAGTTGGGATTATGTGGGAATCAATGGACAGTACAGGACCTTCAAAGATATTTATAGAATTCAATTAGGAGAATTTGAAAAATGGGAAGGGGAGGGCAAAGAAAAATTTCCTCAACCATTGACTGAACTTTTTCCAGCCGGTACTGAAATGGATCGAACTAAATTCATGCGTGATGTGAGACGCTGGAAATCTAATCTGAAGCCTTGAACAGTTATTGCTTAAAGTTAAATGTTACTTGGAACGATGCGTTATAAATATAACGTTGGTTTAAGCCAATGATTTTCAATTGACAGGTGCCTTTTCAGTGGGTAAACTTTTTAAAATTCAAAATTACAAATAGTTACATATCCTAGGCGGTGTAGCTCAGGTGGTTAGAGCATACGGCTCATATCCGTAGTGTCGGGGGTTCAACTCCCTCCACCGCTACCATTTAGAATAAGGGGTTACGGGTTTTTCCGTAACCTCTTTTTTGTTAAAAATCCTTGCTGGAGACGGAGACACAATTTCTATTGCATACGGCACGTGCGATAAGTTTTAATTTCCATTTAATTCCTTGCTCTCGCCCCACTTAATGGAGGATACCTGTTGCTCAAACATAGGCGAGGGGTTGTAAAAGGATTCAAAAGCTCCTGAATCATCGGTTGCTTCCGATGTATGCCATTGGCCTGCGGGAAAGTCCGTTAAGTCCAGCAACCAGAGTTTTTGATCGTCCTTTTTCCTAATGGTTAAGAAACCATTTCCTTTTTTAAAATTGTAATTCCCAAAAAAAGTGACTGTGGTTCCTGGGGGTCCGGTAAGAGTCAAACTGTATTTGCCATCTGTCAAACCGCATGCTGCAGCCCACAGTTCATCTCGCATATCAGGGACATCCCTGCCTACATCGATATAAATTAGTTGAAAACAAGCTGAATCACCACTTTGACCATTAATTGCCCACCACATAAGTTCTTGTTCCATCACCAATTCATCTTTGGCCAAACCCGCAATTGGAAAGGTCATTAAAAACATCAAAGCTATTATGAAAATTGTAGTTTTCATGTGTTAATGCAACTCCAAAATAAATTACAGGTAAGTAAAATTTGTCTAGTAAAAGATTAAACAACAGAACTACTCTTTTAGATAAGACCTGACTCTTACTTGTATATAAATTAGAAACAAATAATTAATATGATTTGTACGCCCAAGTCATAATGATTATATTTAAAATATAAGTCCGATGAGCTTGAAGAGCAAGAATTTAGACTAAATAAATTCTTAACATATCGGGAAGATCAATATTCTTAAATTCAATTAGACAATACATCCTATTTTGGCTAAAATTGAAAGAGTCACACTCATTTATTAATTTTTTCGATAGTTTACCCTATGAATCTCCCGCCAAAAGCAGAAGAGGATGAGGCCATTTGCCAGTGTTACCAGGTAAATGAAAGTACCATTCGTGCGGCCATTAAAAAAGATAATCTTACGGAAATCGAACAGGTTACCGAAAGTTGTGATGCTGGTGGAGGTTGCCATTCTTGCCATATTTTATTGCAGCTTTTTATTGATGAGCATCATAAGAAAACCACATCTAGGGATAACTTAGTTCAGGACCACGGGGAAAAAGTAAAAAAACCAGGAATATTGGACCGGTTCTTCGAAAAAATTAATTCTGATTCTGCCTGAATGCTTCCTTTGAGGTAAGGCTATAGTTTTTCTGTGGTTTGCCTATATAATAGAATATCTAAAACTTTAAAATCCTTAAAATAATGAATTCTAAAAATTATGTTTTATACAGTGGTGGTGCCCAGGGTTCCGAGTCAGAGTTCGGAAAGCTAGCAGAAAAATTTGGTGTGCAAGAGGTAAATTTTACTTTTGATAAGCATAAAATTTTTCGATCACGTGGAGTTCGTGTTTTAACATCAGATGAGTTGTTAAAGGGAGATGTCAGTTTAGCTTATATATCTAGGCTTATGAATAGAAAGTATAGTACGGGTCCTATGTTTAAAAAGGTTATACAAAGTATTTGGCATCAGATTAATAGTGCCGAAGAAGTTTTTGTAGTTGGAACCATTTTAGATGACAAGACAGTAAAAGGTGGAACAGGGTGGGGTGCCGAATTTTCGAAATTATGTAATAAATCTTTGCATGTCTATGATCAAGAGCAACATGCATGGTTTAAATGGAATAAGGAAAATTGGGCCCATGAAAAACAACCGAAGATTAAGCATAAAAGTTTTGCAGGAACGGGAACGCGTTTTTTAAACTCTAAAGGTAAAAAAGCCATTAAGGAATTATTTGAGTATTCTTTCAAGAAGTGAACTCTGTGAAACCTCTTCGTACTGCATATTTTGATTGTTACTCTGGTATTAGCGGTGACATGATTCTCGGTGCTTTGATAGACTTGGGTGTTGAGGAAAAACAAATTGATAAAGCTTTAAAAAAAATTGATCTTAAAGGTTACAAATTCCAAACAAAAAATGTTGAAAGAAATGGTATTGTTGGTACCCAAATCAAAATAGTTGATAGCCTTAAACACAATTATTCCCACCCACACCGCAGTTTCTCGGATATTAAAAAACTAATCGATCAATCGGATCTTTCTTCGACTGTAAAAAAAAATTCAGTTAAAATTTTTGAGAAAATAGCAAAAGTAGAAGCTCGTATTCATAATACAACCATTGGAAAAGTCCATTTTCACGAGATTGGATGTGTTGACTCAATTGTTGATATTGTGGGGAGTGTGTGGGCAATGGAATCCCTAGAGTTAGATAAAATTTATTCCTCAGCATTAAAT
>CAYYIR010000110.1:0-7018 GCA_964471995.1 uncultured Nitrospina sp.
AAACATTATACTTAGTGCTATTAAAGGCAATTTGGATGATGCAAGAAATATCGGCTTGAAAGCCGGAGCAGATATCGTTATCGTGGGTACAGCCATTTCAAAATTAAAAAAAAATAATGATAGAAAAATGAAAATGGTACAGGTCAATATAAGTGTTAAAGCCGTTTCAACAATCGATTCTTACTTAATAGCCGCAAAAAGTGATTTTGCTACGGTAAAGAATGAATATGAATTGTCAGCGGAATTAGAGGCATTCGATGTGACCAGCCAAAAACTTGCGGAATTTTTACTTCCTTCTTTTCATCGTTATTGGGAAAAGGGTACACAAGCACCAATCAAAAAGGCCCCCGATGTTCTCCCAATGCCTATGGCGGATATGTAGAACATGGATAGAGATAAAAATAACAATTTGTTTCTTATATCTGTAATCGTGTTTCTAGTTATTTTTATTCTGCTTTATTTTTCTCGCCGAGTTGTCGCTCCTTTCTTTATTTCTTTTGCTCTAGCCTATCTAATGGATCCATTAGTGGATAAGATGGTCCGTAAGGGTGTTTCCAGAACAGGGTCTGTACTATTTTTAATGGTTACTTTTTTTTTACTACTCGTATTTGCCTGCATTTTGTTTATCCCTATATTGAGCACGCAGACAGAAAACTTAATGCAGAATATTCCCGTATATATTGGTATTTTTCAGGATTGGATTCGGCCTTTGTTAGACATGGTAAAGGGCCTTGACCCAGAAAAAGTGGAAGAGATTCTTAATGAAGTTTTATCCCGATTTGGAGAACTTCCAATGAAGGCCTTACAGTTTTCCGGAAAACTTCTTTGGGGCTCCATTTCAAACTTATTCAACATTATTTTGATGATTGCCAATTTGGTGATCATTCCAGTGGTCATGTTTTATCTGCTGAGAGATTTTGATTCCATAAATAAAAGGCTCCTGGCTTTGATTCCACCTCGACTTCAGGAAAAAACACGAGGATTAATTCTTGAAATAGATCAGGTCTTGTCGAGTTTTGTTCGCGGGCAATTAATGGTAGTGGCATTAATGGGATTGATGTATGCCTTCGGATTATTTTTATGTGATACACCCATGAGCCTTTCTTTAGGCCTCATGGCGGGCTTGGTTAATTTAGTCCCTTATCTTGGTTTGATATTAGGTTTTGTTCCCGCTGCAATATTGACTTTTATGCATACTCAGGAGTGGCTAGCGGTTCTTGGGGTAGCAAGTGTTTTCGCAATTGTACAGGGGATTGAAGGCATGATTATCACTCCGCGTATAGTAGGAGAAAACATTGGTTTGCACCCTGTTGCCGTTATATTTGCTGTTCTTCTTGGGGGTGAGTTGTTCGGCCTAGTAGGCATGCTTCTAAGTGTTCCCATAGTTGCAATATTGAACGTCCTTTTCTCCCGTAGCATTTTCCAATATAAAAACTCTCCCTTTTATTCAGATTCTTAAAGTAATTTTTTCAGTATTCTATAAATTTAAACTAAAACGGCTCCTTCGATTTTTATGGCGTAAGAGGTTTTATTGATGGGTACCTGCCTATCCCTAATCTGGATCCTGGATCTGGCATGGCAATCAAAATTTTTGTTAAATAGCTGGAAGCTCGGCATATTTTTATTTGTTAATTATCTGCATGAACAGGCTGAAAAGGTTTCTGTTAAAATGAATTTTCACAATATAATTAAAGAATGTAGAGCTATAAAAATCTTTTGAGGTTGGGTTTGTCAAAAAAGAAAATAAAAAATACGCAAAGCTCAGAAACGGAAGCCGGGGTTGCTCTGTCGACACTAGGCGAAAAAATTAAAAGCAGTAACCCGGAATTAGCAGAGCATTTTGAAGCCATTAAAAGTATGGAGCTTTCCGTTCCCCGTTTGGTAGAGGTCATTGAAGACCTCTTACCCTATCCCTGGGAAGACTCAGCATTATTTGAGGGAGGGATAAAACTCACTGCACAAGGATTTTATACCGAAGCAATTGCCGTATTTCATGATGTTTTACAGATTAGTCCCAATGCTTATCCAGCCTATCATTTATTGGGCCATGTCTATATGGCTTTGGGGAATCGAAAGGAGGAAATTGAAAATTATCGTAAAGCAGCACGCCTTAAACCTAACTATCCGCAAATTTATATTGACCTGGGAACGGCTTACTGGATGCAAGGCAAGGAAAAAAAATCTTACGCAGCTTTTAAAAAAATTGTTCCTATGGCTCCCGATTTTGCAATTGCAGACTATTGGTTGACTTTTATTTTTGACCGACTTGGAAGGAACCGTGATGTCTATGAGATGAACAAAAAAAGCGCGGAATCTCCGTCAAAGGTTTTTGCAAGTATATGTGCTTTGATAGGTCAAGCTTATTTAGAGTTTGGTTATCACACGGCAGCTAGACAGGCATTTAAAAGAGCTGTGCGGGTCTGGCCAGAATATGCCGAGGGGAATTATTTGTTGGGTTGTCTTCATATCAAAAAGTTGCGAAACCCAAAACGTGCGATGAAGTTTCTGGAAACTGCGGAACAGTTGTATATCCGTCAAAATGACTTCCAACGAGCCTCTCTAACCCATCAACTTTATCGTCCAAAAGATGAGGTCCAAGAAAAAAATAAAGCGGCTGAAGAATGGTTAAAAGAGGGCTTGCGCTTGCAGAATCTGACTTGGTACCAAGCCGCGGTTGATGCATATCAAATGGCGCGTGGATTCAAGCCAGACTTTTTGGATGCCTATTACAATATGGGAGTTGCCTATGGTTGCATGGAAGAAAATGGTATCGATGCCTTGCATAAAGCGATATGGGTTTTTAAAAAATCTATAGACCTTAATCCTCAATTTATTCATGCCTACACGGCTTTAGGTGCTTCTTATATCAAGCAGGGTGAAATGGAAGAGGCAATTATGGTTTTAAATCGCGCAGAGGAGGTTTGCCCAAAAGATTCAAATGTATATTTTTATTTAGGAATTGCAAGTCGTATCAAGGCTCAGTTCAAAGAAGCAGTGAAATATTTAAAAAAAGCCGTGGTTTTGAAACCAGATTCGGTTCAGGTTCAGTTTTATCTGGGGCTTTCTCTAATGGATGCTGAGTTATATGAAGATGCTTGTTTGGCATTTCGTGAGGTCATAAGAATTAAACCCGACTTTGCGGATGGCCATATGATGCTGGGAAATTTATACCGTGAGAATATTCCAGAGCCAGAAAAGGCAATTTATCATCTAAAAAAATCAGAAAAATTATTTGTTAAAATGGAAGATTTCCAGCGAGTTGGTTATATCCGTCAGTTATTACTACGTTATGGTTCAAGCTAATGAGCGCGAAAAATATTGTGAAAAGAAAATATTTAGTTTCTACCATGAAACTAAATAAACTGAATTGGAAAAACTAGGGGTCCTCAGGCTTTTTTAATTCCAAGGCTGCTGAATTGATGCAATAGCGGAGACGCGTAGGTTCAGGCCCATCTTGAAAAACATGTCCAAGGTGCGAATCACATTTCCTGCAAATCACCTCAACTCTGCGCATAAAAAACGATGAATCTTCTACAGTAACGACGGAACTTGGATCAATCGATTCGTAAAAACTGGGCCAGCCGGTACCGGAATCAAATTTTGTCGAAGAAGCAAATAGGGGTTCATCGCAACATGTACAGTGGTAGGTTCCTTGATCATGGCAGTCCCAATACTTCCCAGAAAACGCTGGTTCGGTTCCTTTTTTCCGACAAATCTTGAATTGTTCTTCCGTCAGTTTCTCTCTCCATTCACTTTCTGATTTTTGAAATTTTTCTGTCAAAACAGGAACTCCTTTGCTTATTCGATAGTTTTAGAACTTTCTAGCTAATAATATCCCGCTTTTCTTTAATTCCTATTTCATAAATTTGCTTTAAAAACGATTTCATAACCCTGTAAGGATTGAAAGAAATATCCCTGGGATGAGCTGATTCGAAATCTGTAACGGTCAGTCGTGAAAGATCAGTGACACCAGAAACTTCTATTTTCTCTAGGTCATAATTTCCAAATCTTTTTATACGCGCAGCCTCCAGCGCATATACTTTTGGAAACATTAAAATCTCTGCGGCGATACGGTCAAGTGCCGTCATATCATTAGAGGCGGCAAGCACCCCTAGCGGATATGGACTGCCATGAATCGGTCCTTGGCCCTGCATTGCTTCGATACCATCTGCAATTGTCAAACAGGGATTCACGTGACGGGCTATATCGATCAACATTTTTCCAAATTTAATTTTATCGTTTTTAACAAGGCAGTGTAGGACAGGTTTGCGCTTACCGATAATAAGTCCAAACAAATTTTTAATGGCAAGGGTCATTCCCATTTGACAATGCGATTTAACTTTTGGCATGTTGATGATGTGGTCAAAATTTCTAAGACAGCCGGCAATTTTCAAATGGGGAATGCCTTCCTCATTTTCAAAAGGAACAGGATTAGTTAAGGGTGTAATTTTAACATCATATTTACTCTTTAAATAATCGTAGCCTGCTTTACTTGCGACTGCTTGCAGACTACCCAGAGCCGGGCTATCACTAATAGTGATTTGTCCAATAGAATAATCCTTTAGTACCCGACACATAGCTTCAATAACTTTTGGGTGAGTGGTTACGCAGTGTTCGGGACTGAATCCTCTAAGGAGATTAGGTTTAAGCAATACCTTTTGCCCAGTAGAAAAAAGGGATCCCTTTTTATCAATTATGGATAACGCTTCATGGATAAAGAGCTCAATTTTGTCTATAGAATAGCTCTCAACCTTTTTAATATGTACTTTAGATTTCATTTTAATCATTATATCAATTTAGGAAACGGATTTTAAATATAAATGAAAGTATATTTTAAGAACGAGTATAAAGAGTTTTATAAATGCCTCGGTTTCTTAAAACATGTTTCACATAGCGTCTTGTTTCGGAGTAAGGAATAGACTCGATGAATACATCCGGATCAGTTAAATGACCAAATCGTTTTAACCATTTTTTAAGAACATGAGGCCCAGCATTATAGGAAATTAAGATATGGGTTCCGTTTCCCCCAAATCGCTTATGCAATTGACTGATGTATTTCACACCTAGTTGGATATTTAAATCAGGTTCAAATAAAATATCAACATCAAATGGTTTTTGCAGTTTAGTTTTTGAATAAAGTTTTTTACCTGTGGTAGGCATTATTTGCATGAGACCACGCGCGCCTGCAGGGGAAAGTGCTTTGCTGTCAAATAAGCTTTCCTGCCGGATTATTCCATTTACAAAATACGGATCTACATTTCGATATTTGGAGTATGAGGTCACTGCATCTCGGTAAGCAAGAGGAAAAAAATATTTCCAAAAGTTTGGAGATAAAGCACGTTCCCCCGATTTAGTGACAAAATCTTTATATAATTGCAAAAGTTTATGCGATTCGGAATAACCATCGGCATTATGATAAAGTGTCGAAAGCCACAGCACGCCCGTTAAATTTTTTTGGATGGATTTTTCTAGTTGTTGTATTTCATTTCTAGCCTCTTTAGTCAGTCCAATCATAGCTAATTCTTTTGCACGGATATGATGAAACTTTTCCCTATTATTTAAGGGTCGGGTCAACTTAACAGGAGTTTTAAATGCCTGGTTTTTCAAATTGGATTCAGGGGGAAATGCCCCTTGTTCAATCATTTGTTCCTTTGCTCGGACTCCATGAAATGTATAAGGATATAATTTTGCAACTTTTCTAAAGATTTCCCTGGCTTTTTCCTTAGCCCCTATTTTTTCAGCTGATTTAGCCCACCAATAAAGGTTGTATTCGATGAAAGGTCCATTCGGAAACCGTTGAGCTACGTCCTGAAAACGTTCAAAGGCTTTACCAAACTTACCACCAATATAATTTATCCAACCCAATCGCCACCCAGCCCATTGACCGTAAAAACTCTCCGGATATTTTTCTAAAGTCTTTTTGTAAATTTTTAGTGACTCTGAATAATTTTTGCGCTCTTCATAAATTTTTCCGATAAAAAACAAGGATTTAATAGCCAGTTCTGAAGATGAGTTTATTTCAGACACCTCCTTAAAATATTTTGCACCAGTTAGAGGTTTCCCAAGGTTCCAAAGGTTTCTTCCAATGTTAAACTTGGCTTTATCGATTTGTAAGTGCTGAGGGTATAGTTTTGAGAATTCTTTTAAAGCTATGTTCGCTTTTTTCCTATCTCGTAATCCTCGATGGGCGTTAGATAAAAAGAAATAAAATCGGCCTGGCATTGGGTTATTGTTCTTTTTAATCTTGCTGATCTCAGTTATGATTTCTTTGTATCGAACACCCTTAAATAGTTGTTCAATTCTCTTTTTGTGTTCTTGCAAATTTAATGCAACTTCTTTTGTATCTTTAGAGGTGATAAGCTTTTTTATTGCAGTTTCAGCATCAGGTGTAAGCTCGTGATTTGGATATTTAATATAAAGCTGCCGGTAATTAAAATAAGCATCCGAATTTTTCCCCAACTTCTCTTGATTTACAGCTAATTTGAAAATAAGCTCAGGTATATAAGATCGGAAATTTTTTTGATGGGAAGAGCTTTCTAAAGTTGCAATAGTTTCCTGTAAAATTTCAGCAGCCTTGCTTTCGAAGTCATTTTGACTATAGGTTTCAGAAAGAATAATTTTGGCCTCAGGATAGAGCTGTGTTTCTGGAAAATTTTTTATTAGCGTCAGGATATGTCTTTGTGCTTGCTCAAAATTTTTGTTTTTTAGCTCTGCTTTAGCAAGGTTTAGCAAAATATAATCTTGAATTTCTGGATAATTTTTAATCAAAGGGGTTAATATTTCTATGGCCTGTTTATTTTTATTAAATTGTGTGTTTAAAAGGGCCAGTAAAAAACCAGATCGTTTACTTTCTTTTGAATACGGAGCTTTATTTTGGATGGCAAGAAATTGATTTTTAGCTTTAGCCCAATCTTTTTTTAGAAAATTATTTTTTGCTTGCTCAAAATCTCGAACTGTATTTCCAGCCTCTGAGTTATTGCCAAAACCGAGCGCTATAAACAAAGCGAAAAAAAAGCCT
>CAYYIR010000111.1:0-6939 GCA_964471995.1 uncultured Nitrospina sp.
TCGTAATTTCCGTTTTAAAACTAAAGAATACCTTCCAAACTGATAACTGGATTGAATTGTAACTGCCTGACTCAAATCATCTTGTAGTTTCCAATTTTTTACTCCCGTTGCATTCCATTCAAGGACTTTATTATCTGATGAAGTCCATTTCCATAAATTTACAGGATGACCTGAATTGCCATTTAAAAAATGGGGTAAAACAGTTCCCTTGCTCAGAGCAAATTGCAGAGCCAACGCATCGGGATAATCAGGGATTACAGGTTCTATAGGCTCTTCTTTTTTGGTACCTTGTAAATGCTCAGGAAGGGGTGGTTGGGGAGAGGCTTCGACTTTTATTAGTTCTTTCAAATTTGGATCGAAAGACGGATCATCCCAGTAGACTTTAAAAGCAATTTCATTATCGTTATAAACTGCTTGAGCCATTAAATTTCTCACTGTAGGGAAATAGGACTTGGGTTTTTGTAATATTTGGCCCCCCAGAGGGATATAAAAAGATTCTACTTTATTCCAGAGTTCAGAATTAATATCCATGGATAAAGCTTCCTTAATTCTCATTGCCTTTATGACGGGCTTAATCTGAGGCTGTTTTGGAGAACCGAGGGTGCTAACGAAATCTACAATGTCCCATATTTCTTTATCTTTAAAAACTCGTGGTGAAAATTTTGGCATTGCGGTAGTGGAGAGCCCGGTTCGCAGTGTCATAAAGATATCTTTTCTTGAAGATCCTCTGCGAAAATTCCACGGTTCGCTCAAGTTTCTGGGCCAAATTGCGTTGGATGAATAATCCACAATTCTAGCAGTGGTAACTCCGTCACCTCTCCCTTTTACACCATGACATCCCGAGCAATTTATCATGAAGGATTTTTTTCCACGTTCAACTCGCTCTTGAGTAATTGGTGGAGCCTCAGGAACAGTAACGACTTTATGTTTTTTTCCGCGTTTTTCGAATTTTTTAAATTTTTTGGATAGCGATTTGATATAGAGTACCAAGCTATTGCGGTCACTTTTTGAAAGATGTCCCCACCCCGGCATAGTGGTTCCAGGCATTCCACGCGTGATAGCATTAAACAGATCTTCGTCGGTAGGGATTTTGCCAAATGAGGTCGAGCGGATTTTGATATGTCCTTTAGTGAAGTTCCTAGGTTGAGGAAAAGAGTATTCAGCAGAAGGGCCATTACCCTTGCCTTTGTCACCATGGCAAAAAGCACATTTTTTAAAATATATTATTTTGCCTTGCTCTATTGAAGGCTTTTGTTTTTCTGTTATATGTTGCCTGCGCTCTTTTACTGTCTCGTAAATATAAAGAATCGTTTTCCAGACTTCTTCTTGGCTGAGGATACCTTCCCATGCTGGCATTGCAGAGTTCCAGGGTTCAAACTTTTCAGGAAGGCCTTTGCCTCCCTTCATAATCCTCCAAAATGCGTAAGCAGGAGTTTTGGAAATTACCGAGTTTTTTTGTATGAAATTTGCTGGGGCCGGAATAAAGCTTTCTCCAAATAGTCCTTTGCCATCTAATAGATCACCGTGGCATAGAAAACAGTTTTTAATATAAATTTGACCTCCCTCTTTAATCCTATCCGGGTCAGGAGAAAATGGGTTTTTTATTGTTTTTAAGGAGATATTTTTTCCTTCAACAATTATTGATTCAGGAGTGTCGTTAGATGTGGGAGTTGTAAATGCCAGGAGAGAGTAGGGTATACCCAGTAGGAATAGGGCTGAAAGAAAAAGCGTGTAGTTGAACCATTGGGATTTGGGATGTTCTGTCAAATCAACGCCCCAGTTCTTTTCCTTTTGCTGTCCCCGGGTATACTGCATCTTTTTTGATTCGCCCTGATTTCATAGTTTCATAAAAAGGTCGGACAACCTTATCTGCATTGAATACAAACCTCAAGTCGATGGTTTCTCCTGCTGCAATTTTGATTTTCTGAGTTTGTCTTTTCATCAAATAATGCCAGGCGGTCAATTTATATTCCCCCGGAGGAATATTATCGATTTTAAAGTTCCCATCAATTTTGGTTTGGGAGTAATAGGGGTTTTGCACCCGGTAGCCCCAGGTTTGCATGAATTCATGCATTCCACAGATCATTTGCATAATTTTGTATTTTTTTTTGAACATAATTTTGCCGTCGGAAACTTCTTCTGCGGGAATAGGAATGTTTAAAAGAATTTTACCTCTTTCCTTTTGATAGACCTGGCTGTTATGCATTACGGCATCAAGATTATCTACTTTGAAAGTCTCGCCCTGTCTGATTATGCTTACATCGGGAAGAAATTTACAATTTTCTGCCACAATATCGACTGGGTCTTTATTAAAAGGTTTACCTGCGTCCACCTGCTGTATTGTAACTACCACATCTTTTAAACCGCCATCAGGAGAAACTTTGAAATCATCTAAAACCCGGTTCATTTCATCATCTGTATCAACCTCCGCACACATATCAATATTTGGAAAAAGTATGAGATGGTAAATCCTTGGAAAGGGCATTTTCCCAATTAATGTGGCCTTGCCTTGGATTGTTCCTCCATTTTTCACTTCTATTTCCTGATAAGCCCAGCCCGGAATACTTACGGAAACGAAAGACAGGGTAACGACTAATGACAATATGAGTAGATTTTTTTTCATTCCTAAAGCCTCAATTTTTAACAGGGTTGGGATTAAATGTGAAAGATTTTAAAATTCTTAGAAATCAATAAGCATATAACATTTGCAAAAGACAAAAAAAAACCTCACCTAAAACACTATTTTCTAAATAATTACTAATGAATCAGGGGAAATTTTTAACTATAAAATATAAAACTACCTCTGGACGTGATGTAAATTCAACTTCTATGTAAAACCTATTGGATTAAAAGGGTTACTCTATTTTTTATTATAATTTCAAGAGCAAGTCAAGGATGAGTTTAGTTCGAACTTTAGGTGGCTTTGAGCCGCTTGTTTTAGAATTTTATCTCGACTTTTTAGAAAAAGATCATGAGTGAAATTACTTTTAAATTTTTAGCCTATGACTTAGAATATTTATACAGTTAATTTAAGATGAAAAATTCAAACAGAGGACAAAGTTGGTGTCAATCTCGTCCCATTGGGTTTTTAGAAAGGTTTACGATGAGAAAAATTACAGCTTTAATGGTTATTTTATTGATTGCAGTAATCACAGCAAGTGCTTTTGGAGCAAGGCCCTCAGCCGGTGATAAAGCACCTGATTTTTCATTGAAAACTCTGGATGGTAAGCAGATATCACTATCAGATTTTAAAGGAAAAGTGGTGCTAATAGGGATGTTCCACATATGCGTGCCGTGCATGAATCAAGCGATGGAATTTAATAAAGTGAGAGACAAACTGGATGAAAATCAGGTAGTCATTTTAGGGATTAATACCAATGGAGACTCCAAAGATGCGGTTACTAAATACCTTTCAAAGTTTCCCCAAAAAGTCCGTTTTCCTTACTTGATTGATCCGGTGAAAACTTTTTACCAAGATTATTTACAACGAGATATGCCCACCGTTTTGATCATTGATAAAAAAGGAATTCTAAATGCCAGGTCCCCAACTGTCGGAGCTGACCAGTTGGTGCCTTACCTTAAAAAGTTGCTTTAATCCTTACCCAAGACTGATTGTAGCTATTCGATAAGCCGGTATTCCACAGGATAAATTTGGCTATATTTTGGTGCATAAAAGCCACTCTTTAGGCTTTTCATTTACTCGCCTAGTTCCTTCAATACCATTTTCATATCGCTGTGAACAGCCTTTCGGTTTTCAACGGTGTATGCACGCAAAAGATATGCGGGGTGGAGGGTGAGCATCAGCTTGAACCCTTCATAATCATGCCAGGTACCACGCTCTTTCGTTATGGGAACGCTTCTTCCCAGTAATGTTGATGCAGCGGGTTTTCCCAAAGCAACTACAACTTTGGGTTGAATTGCTTTTAGCTGTTGAAGTAGAAAAGGGTTACAGGCTTCGATTTCTTCTTTTTCAGGATCCCGATTTCCTGGTGGGCGGCATTTGACAATATTACAAATATAGGTGTCTTTTTCTCGATCCAGATTCATTCCCTTTTCAATAATTTCTGTCAATTTTTTACCCGCACGACCGACAAATGGAAGCCCTTGCTCGTCCTCATCTGCGCCGGGACCCTCCCCAACGAAGACTAAATCGGCGCTAGGATTTCCCGAACCAAATACAATGTTCTTTCTTCCATTTGAAAGTTTGCATCGGGTGCAGTCTCCTAACTCTTCCCGCACTTGAGTTAATGTTTTTATTTGACCGCTTTCCACAATATTAATAGGGGTAATGTTGGAAGTAGAAATATTTTCAGGAAATAACTCAGATTCGATAGGTATTTCTGAATAGCCTGCATCTTTTAAAAACAGCAACTGGTTTTTTAATTCTCTTAAAAGACGAGTACGATCCGGTATTTGCATAACATAAGTAACAATAGCAAAATGACAATGTTAAAAAAACTATTAAACTTGATCGCTGATTTAATATTAAAATTAAATCATTTAAAATTAGTTATTTATGATAATTTATCTAGATTTACTTCTTAAGTGGCTGGTGCGCAGTTAATTTTTACTGATTAGAGGGCCACAAGCTATCTCTTTGAAAAAAAATGATAATTTGTTAAACTTAGATAGATACAACGATAGGTATATCATTAAGTTAGATGAAACGATTAAGTACTGCGCCGATGTTATTAAATAAAATTTTATTAGTCTGGTCTATTGCGTTTATGTTTTTGGGAGCCTCTGAAGCACTTTCAAAAACTCATGACCATGGACATCATCAAAAGCATTTAGGCTCGATTGTTTCTCCGTTTGATAGCCACAAAAATCATGCATCTCCACATTGTCTCTTAATGAAGGGAGTCCACCATCAAAAAGGGAAATGCCCTCATTCAAGTGCTAAAAGAGACAAAAATACACGAATTAATATAGACTGCGGTGGTAAGACATCCGGAGCCATTCCTAACACGTCATCTTATAGCAGTGATTATGTGGAGGCATATTTAAATCCTTTTGTTTATCCCTTAAAAGATAAACAAATTACTACCACCACTCTGCTTTCATACAAGCAATTTATTGATTTGCTCGATCCACCTCCAAGGTTTGTATAACCCTCATCTTTATTTAATCCAATCTTTTAATTCAGTTTAGACCAGGTCTCCAAAAGGGATTGGAATCAACTATTCATATTGTATTTAAATTCTGTTCACGGTTGTCGTAGGCGGAAGAAATAATAATTTTGTTTTCTTGCATGGATTTTATTTTTACATGCATGTTTTGGAGGAAAGTTCAGTGGTTCTTGTAATACGAAATACGTTTTTAGTTTTATCCCTTATTTTCTTTGTTTTTTCTGCTTGTTTCGTTCAGGCAGATGAAAAAAATAAGCCTCAAAAATTAGAGGAGCTAATTATTTTAGCTCCAAAAGCTGAACTTCGGGATACGTTTGCCGATGTCATGCCAGTACCCACATCAAAATTTAAGGTGGATCGTACGGAAATAGATACGATTAACTCGATGACTATAGAGGATACAGTCCGTTATGCTCCCAATGTTGAGGTGAGAAGGCGATATATTGGTGACCCTAATGGTGTTGTTTCGATGCGAGGTAATGGAAACTTCCAGACCGCACGACAGATGGTATTTGTAGATGGGTTTCCTCTTCATAGCCTACTTCGTACAAGATTCAACGGAGCTCCCCAGTGGAATTTTGTGGCACCCGATGAAACGGACCATGTAAATATTACTTATGGTCCCTTTTCCCCAAAATACAGCGGTAACGCCATGGGTGGCGTGATCGATATTTACAGTCGGGCACCTCAAAAAGAAGAATGGGCTCTGCAAACCACAGGTTGGGTCCAGGATTGGGAGTTAGCCCAAAGCACAGGTGCCGCACCGGGTTATAAAACCTTTTTTGCGCATGGTAATAAAGTTGGAAAGCTTTCCTATTATATGTTCTATAACCGCTTGGAAACGCAGACTCAACCTACAAATATACATACGGATACTAGTGTTGGTGGGGGCGCTGGATCCACAGCTGTAACAGGCCCAGTGAACTTTCGAGATGCAAGAGCAAGGGATGCTATTGTTTTTGCTGATGATGGTGAAGAAAACAGTATCAATGATTTATTTAAAATGAAAATGAACTATGACTTTTCTTCCAAATTTAAGTTAAGAGGAATGGTTGCTTTTCTTCAACGTCATAGGGACCAGTTGAATGTGAATAATTATATTCGAGACGCCAATGGTAATAAGGTTTGGAATGATAACGACCTAGATTTAAATGGAAAGCAATTTGGCGTATCTGAAGGTACTTTTGATGTTTCCAATCAGCGTAAGAAGGATTTGCTTATTGGATTAGGGGCCAAGGGGTCATTGTCCAATGGTTGGAATTATGATGTGGCTTTAAGTACTTATTTTGTTATAGAAGACATTGCAAGAGATTCCGATGAAAACCCAGATTCCCCTGCTTATGATGGCAGTGGTCGGTTGAGAGAATTTTCTGATACTGGTTGGCAGATGGTCGAGATGAGATTTGATAAAAAATCGTTTTGGGATTCGCCCAATCTTTCTTTCGAGGGGGGATACCACTATGATCATGCCCGGATGAAATTTGAGCAAATTAGAAATCTTCCAAACTGGGAGTTCTCGGATAGATCAGAAGGGGATTATCAATTGTCTAACGGAGGTGAGACAGATACACATGCTGTCCACGGAAATTTGGGTATCCAGTTAAGCCCAAAATGGGATCTGCAAGCAGGGTTGCGTACTGAGGTCTGGCGCTCTTTCAACGGTTTTCTAAATGAGACAGCAGGTGAAGACAGTGATCAACTTCATAGAACTGAATCAGCTTTCTCTCCAAAACTATCTTTAGGATTCAAACCCAACACTGAATGGGATTTACGTTTTTCTCTAGCCCGTTCAACACGGTTTCCGCTTCCT
>CAYYIR010000112.1:0-6850 GCA_964471995.1 uncultured Nitrospina sp.
CTCTATTATATAAGCTTTTTTTATTTGTTTTTATACCCTGGTTGTAAAGAGTTCTAGCCTCTAGTCCGTAACCTATTTCATCATAAATTGATGCTACTTTTAGTAACGCATGGTCATAAAATTTTGATTTAGGATCTGTCCTCATTGCAGCCTGATAAGCTGCTAAGGCATCATTATAATTGGGATTCAGTTCCTTATATGTTTTACGGTATTCAGATTCTGCCCTTAAATAGAGAGCTTTCCCTAGGTACTTACTATCTGGATATTTTTCTGTATATTTTTTTAAAGCTTTTGAGGCGCCTGGTTGAATTTTGTCTATTTCTTTTGTTTCCCCAGTTTCGGGATCAGGTTCACTTTCAACTTTTATTGTATAATCTTCAAACTTTTGTTCTTGAAAAAGTTTTAAGGCTTTTTGATATTCTTCCCATCCATTTGTAGTTTTTTCTTGCTCATCCTTAATTTTTAATTCTCGAATTTTTTTAGGTGTGAAGCCAGCTAAACGAACCTCTCTATTGGTTTCAAATGAACGTTTTTTGAGGCCCTCCTTTTTGATAGGGGCATTAGATCTTTTTCCCAATTTAGTTACAGAAACTTGGCCTTTAATTTTTGTTTGAATGATAGGCCGTTTTTCCCCCTTAAGGTCAATTATAATTTGGGGTTTTTTCGGATTCATAGAATGAAAAAAACGAGTGTTGGATTTTTTTAGGACAAAAGTAACTTTTGCTTTTTCTTCAAGGGAACTAACCAAAAACTGTTCTAAGTTTTTGTCATTAAATGTTTTGCTTCGAACCTGAGGTCCACTTTTTGTTGCAGGTAGGATTAAAACAATTCGTTTTTCCCTGAAATTTGCATCAATCTGGTAGTTCACAGGTTTATTCAAATCAACCAAAATTCTTGTGTAAATTGGATGTGGGCCAATTTTTATTGTTTTGAGTAAGGTTTCGTTTCCGTAGAGATCTTCCTGAGCGCAAAAAGCAGACGTTGCACATAATTGTGCAAAGAGCAGGAAAAAGGTGAGGGCCTGGTTTAATTTTGGTTTTATTTTCATTTTTATTAAATTAAAGCTTTTTTTATAAATATAGCAAATTTGGTACCAAAAAAAGAATTTACACAATTTTCCAAGCCTTTTGACGTTATCGAAACCTTATTTTTTAAACGTTTTTACCATAAATATAGTATAAAACGGTTTATTGCTTTTTTTCGGCATTTTCATCAAAAGCATAATGCAATAAGAGTCAGAATATTGACTTGATTCAAAGGCATAACTTTTTTTATTCATATTGGAGAAAGGGGATGAGCAAACCCGAACAACCTAAACTGGAAGAGTCGGAAGCAGTACGTAATTTATTGAAGAAGCAAAATAGCCTTTTAGGGGATTCTCTGGAAGAACTGGATCACCTGATTTATTTACAGAAAAGTATCAACCTATTGAGCTCTGAAAAAATAAGCAGGATGATGGAGGAAAAATTACCATACATTTTGTCTATTAAGTATTTTTCTTTTTTCTTGTTTGATAAAGATCATAAAAGGTTAATGCTTATGAGCCATAACCACCCTGATTTGAAAAAAGGCTTGTCCATTCATCAGGACGATTCTCCAATCATGAAAAAGGCCATAGAATCTGGCAGATATATTTTTGACCAGGATTTTACCAGTTCAAGCTATTTTCATGGCCGCAAGAATAGTTTATTAAAATGTGGTTTTTTTATTTCTATACCTTTAATGATTGAAAACGAAATTATTGGAGTTATGAATCTTAATGACAATAAGAAGGGATTTTATAATATTTGTGATTTGGATTTTGCCCTCAGCGTATCTGAACTTGTCGCTCTTTCCATAAGTAACGCATTACTTTTTGAAAAAGTTGAGAAGCTTTCTGTCACCGATGGCTTGACGGGACTGATCAATCACCATCAGATGCAGGCTCTTTTGAAAAATGAACTTATTCGTTGTGAAAGGTATGCCTCGTCCCTTTCAATTATCATGATGGATCTCGATCACTTTAAAGATATTAATGATACCTATGGTCACCAGAAGGGCGACGAAATCCTACTTTATTTTGCATCAATTATGAAAAAGTTCTGTCGGTCCATGGATATCGGTGCAAGGTATGGAGGCGAGGAGTTTATTTTGGTTCTACCTGAAACAAATTTACAAGGAGCCTTTTATATTGCAGAGCGAATTCGCGAAGAAATCGCTAGCCAAACTTTTCATCACAAAGGAAAAGATTTTAAAATAACAGTCAGTTGCGGAATTGCTGAGTTTAAACCAGACATTATTAAGATTCCTGCAGATCTAATAAAGATCGCCGATCAGGCTTTATATAAGGCCAAGCAGGAAGGTAGAAATCGAACCATTGTAGAAAAGTCATGAATACATCTCTCGAATGGTTTCGATCGGTAAAGAACCTTCCCTCTCCTCCTGAACAAATAAATAATGTATTGGTTGCTATTAGTTCTTCATCATCCATTGATTACAATATTGTTGAAATTATTCAATATGACCCATCTATGGCATTGAATGTTTTAAAAGTTGCTAACAGTTCTCTTTATGGCTACTCGGCTAAAATTTCTTCTTTGCAACAGGCTGCAGACCTTCTAGGAACAGGCACGATAAAAGATATAATTCTTCGAACCCCCATTTTGGAAAGGTTAGCCCTTGATCAAGATAAAACCTCAATTGACCTTAAAAGTTTGTGGCTGCATTGCAGGCTGACGGCTGCGATTTCAGGGTCGTTGGCGAGTTTTATCGATGGTTTGGACCCGGAGATCTGTTTTACCGCTGGATTAATTCATGATGCCGGGTTAATCGCATTGGCTGCTTATTACCCTCAAGCGTTGGAAAGCGCGTTTAAAACTTCTCATACTGAAAATATGACTTTAATTGATGCCGAAAAAAAAGTTTTAGGATTTAACAGCTATAACGTAAGCATGGAATTAATTACCAACTGGAATTTTCCTGAATCGCTATCTCATTTATTTAAAAATGACTACAATTCAGGCTTAGCCTCCAAGGAGTTTGTCTTGGTGGCACTTGCAAAATTACTTTCCATGGATTGGGGTTACCCCGGCTGTTATCACCTTAATAATGGGATACATAGAGAAAAATTATTGCAGAATCTTGAAATTTCTCCAAATGAATTATCTGATTGGGAACCGCATCTCAAAAAAGAGGCTATGTTGGCTGCGAATGGTTTAAAAGGATTAAATACCTAAGAAATTTTTTACACTTGAAAAATTTAGCAGCTCCCCTAATTGTCGATATTACAATGGTGTCAATTTTCGCAACGGTTTAGTAAGTGCTTGATATTGCCGATGTTTTTCAAAGATACAGAAGTTTTGACGTTTTTTCGCAACGGGGAATTCTTTTAAATTATTGTTTTATTTGACAAATAAGCTTCTCCGGATATAATGCCTTGTGAATATGGAGATTAAATTGGAATCAAATAAATTCAATATTATTGGTGAAAGTCTACCTATCCGCGAGGTTTTTGACGTTGTAGAACGTGCCGCCGGATCGCAAAGTACTGTCATGATTTATGGAGAAAGTGGTACTGGAAAAGAGCTTATTGCTCGAGCGTTGCATATGAACAGTCCGCGTGCTTCCAAACCATTTATTGCCGTTAATTGTGGTGCCATTCCTCACGAACTTCTTGAAAGTGAATTATTTGGTTATGAAAAAGGCTCATTCACGGGGGCGACCAATACACGCATTGGAAGATTGGAATTGGCTAACCAGGGAACTATTTTTCTTGATGAAATTGGAGATATGCCTACTTCTCTACAGGTAAAACTGTTGCGTGTTTTGGCTGAAAGGGAGATCGATCGCATTGGCAGTACCAAGCCAACCCCAATTGACGTAAGAGTTATAACCGCTACGCATAGAAATTTGGAAGAATCGATGCGAGCAGGAAAATTTCGAGAAGACCTTTTTTATCGTCTAAATATAATACCTATCAATCTTCCTCCTTTAAGAGAAAGAAAAGCTGATATCCCGCTTTTAGCTAACCATTTCTTAAAGCAATTAAATGGAACAGCCGAATCCAAAACCATTAGTGAGGAAGCAATGCGTTTTCTTGTGAATTATTCATGGCCCGGAAATATTCGTGAACTGTCCAATTTTGTAGAAAGAATGTTGGTTTTGAGTCTTGGTTCAACCATTACTCCACGTGATTTACCAGAAAAAATACTCGGTGATACACCCAAAGAAAAATGGCCAACTCTGAATACAGAAGAAGAGGGTAATCCCGCCCAGATGCTACAGCAATCCCTAAAACAATCATTTCATGTGGGAATTCCCGAAGAAGGCATCAATCTTAAGAAAACGGTGGAAGAATTTGAAAAAGAATTGTTATTGGAAGCACTAGAGAAAACCGGATGGGTTAAAAACAAAGCTGCCAACCTGCTAGGACTCAATCGTACCACTCTTGTAGAAAAACTCAAAAAACTTCAAATTTCCAGTCCCGCAAAGTAGACCTCTATGGCCTAGCCACCGCTTGCAAAATAAAAACCTTTGAGAAAAAGTTAAACGTTCAGTCTCGCATAACAATTATTTACCAATACAAAATTGGCCAAAAATTTTGTCCAACAAGTCTTCAACAAAGGTTTTTCCAAGTACTGCTCCAAGATGCTCTATAGCAAGGTTTATATCGACCGCAATGAGTTCTTCAGAATAACCAGCATTCAAATTTTTACTCGCAGAATCCAAAGCAATGCTTGCCTGTTTTAAATGATCGCGGTGACGTTCTCGGGTAATAATAATAGAATCTCCTTGCCGTTCGCCTTTTTTCGCAAAATTATAAATAGCATCTTTTAAATTATTTAGTCCTCTTCCGGTTTTTGCCGAAATTGATATGATCGTTTCATGTTCCCAAAAATTTGCAATTTTTTCCTTCTTCCATTGTGGATCAAGGTCAGATTTATTAAGCAAGATAAATCGAGGCTTATCTTTTACCTCGTTCATCAATAATTCGTCATTATCGTCAAGAGGCCGGGAGTGATCAAATACCAACAAGGATAGATCGGAATGCGTGAAAGCACTGCGTGTCCTTTCGATTCCCTCTTCCTCAATAATTTCAGGGTTTTCGCGCAACCCTGCCGAATCCGTGACGACAATATGGATATCTTTGATGCGAATACGTTCTTCAAGAGTATCACGAGTTGTTCCTGGCATATCTGTGACAATAGCCCGATCTTCTTGCATTAGTGCGTTGAACAGACTTGACTTCCCAACATTTGGTTTTCCGACTAGCGCAATGCGCATACCTTCGTGGATTATTTTGCCTTGTCGAAAAGACTGCACTAAATAGGTTATTTCTTTTTCCACCTTTTTAATCTGGGACACAGTGGTTTCACGAGATTGAAAAGTTAGGCCTTCTTCTGAAAAGTCGATTGCTGCTTCCAACTGGGCCTGAACTTCTAAAAGTTGGTCAAAAAGTTTATTAATGCGTTTAGAAAGACCACCTTTAAGTTGCGACACAGCAGAATTCAAAGCTTTTTCGGATGCAGCGTCTATGAGATCAACCACAGCTTCAGCTTGGGCTAGGTCCAAACGGCCGAAAGTGAAAGCACGACGTGTAAATTCGCCAGGTTCTGCTAGTCTTGCTCCTTGTTTTAAAACCAACTGCAACAAAGTAGTTGATACCAGTGTTCCACCATGGCCACTAATTTCTACAACATCTTCTCCAGTATAACTGTTGGGTTTTTTAAACCAGGTAAAAAGAACTTCATCAATTATCTGCCCTGATACCGGATCACGTATTTCCCCTAGCAAAACTTTTTGAACAGGTGGAACCTGGTTTGCGATTTTTGATTTCGAATGAAACAAAGTTTTCCCAATGGAAAGAGCATTTTCTCCACTAATGCGGATAATGCTTATTCCTCCTTCACCAGGAGGGGTTGCCAGCGCAGTTATAGTATCGTTCATTTCCGTCATAGAAGTTAAAAAGATTAAAGCCTCTTATTGGGCGAATCATATTGGTTAGTGCAAAGATACCACAGGTCGCGGTCATTGACTGTGCTTTTAAAAATCATGGTACTTAATATTTCTAACTGTAGTTAAATCTGAAGTATAAAAATAATAATTCAGATCTACTAGAAGCTACGGCGTGATAGTATTACAAATAAAGAATAAATTTATCAGCTCCAGCGGCTAAAAATGTTAGTCTGCTGCTAGATGAGCTAATGAGTGGAAGCGGGAGTATTACGCATTTCTTCAGGCAAGAGATAGTGGCGAGTGTCGTAGTCCATGCTAGTGAGTACAAATTGTTTGGCAATACCCTTTTCTTTATTGATGACAAGTGGGGCGATGAGATTTGCCGTCATTTCTAAATAGTTTTCAGGTATGGTCACGATTGTACGTGTTAAAAATGGTTTTTGATCTTCTAACTGCACACGATTTTTGTCCTCTTCAGAAAGTTTTAGCTTGTAATCGACTAGATATAAATATGGGTCTGTAATAACAAAAGCCAAGTGTGAAGAATTCAAGGATTGCATCCATTCCATAGGGCTTTCAACATTGGGATTAAAGGGGAGTAAAGTAAATTTAGTTTCCTTTTCAAAACCATATAAACCATCTGGGAAATGGATGATTTCGTTTTCTGGAATATTAAGTGTGCCAAAACGGCTAGTATCAACCTTCATTTTTTTAACTTATCCTTCATCAATTTAGAAACTTTACCAAGGTCAAACTGTTGGGAAGACGCGGCAAATTTATTTTCCTCTTTGATTTTGAGAAAAACCTCTTCTCGATAAATTTTGGTTTCACGGGGTGCATCAATGCCCAGGCGAATGTTCTTGCCCTTTACATCTATAACGGTTATTTTGACATCTTCATTAATTTTGATGCTTTC
>CAYYIR010000113.1:0-6826 GCA_964471995.1 uncultured Nitrospina sp.
ATCATCACCAAAGACCAATTTATATTTTCCATCGGACTCTTCAAAAGATCGCGGCCCACGATGCATGGCGATAGACGCAAGGTTTTCGCTCAAAAAGCTTTTTACCTTCTCTTCTTCTATACTAACCGCAATATCCTTGGGTCCTTTTACGGTTACTGTGCCTTTTTGTTCTTCACCATTGATATTTGCAACAACATCTGCAGTAAATCCACCAAACCCCGCAGGCCACCTTGCCGTATTGGAAAAAACTTCCTGCATCGTATTACGCGCTTCAATATCATCTTCAAGAACAGTTTCTACATCTTTTTCTTTGGTATAAGTAGCCATCCGAAATCTCCTTAAAAAAAACAATAGCTCACCTTAAATTTTGGCAAGCTTTTAATTATAGAAAGTTATTACACTATTAAAAGATTATACCTTATTTCACCGCCACACTAATGTCAGGAATACCTGCTTTTTGCAAAAGACCCATAACCTGAATAACCTCACCATAAGGAAGTACTTTGTCAGCGCTAATTATAGCTGTTTGTTTTTTGCCCTTTTCGTCTAGTTTTCTAAGAATCTGCTCCAGACCCAAAAGGGTAACAGGTTTTCCCGCAAGAAATATTTTTTTATCCTTAGACATTTCTATTTCAAGAGTCTTGGGTTTCTCGTCAATGATAGATGATTTGGAACTAGGTAAGTTAATATCCATACGGCGACTGAAATCGACAAAAACTGTGGAAACCATGAAAAAAATGATTAGCAAAAACACGACATCAATCAATGGAGTCATTTCCATTGCAAAATTATCTTCTTCTCTTTTAAAGTGCAAAGTATTTTCCTTTTATTTTATTATGTTAAAACTAAACACCTGCCTTCTTTGACTTTGCCGGGTTTTTTGCTTTGACAAAACCGTCATAAGAAAGTTCTTCAACCAGTTGAATTGCAACTTCTTCCATTTCAAAAACATAACGATCAATCTTGCCGCGAAAATAATGATATAAAACCAAAGCTGGAATACCGACCAACATTCCTGCCGCCGTAGTTATGAGTGCTTCAGAAATACCACTAGCAACCAGACCTGGGTTTCCAGTCCCACTCAACGAAATTACATTAAAGGCTTTGATCATTCCAATAACAGTTCCTAATAAGCCCATCATGGGTGTTATATTTGCTACTGCACCCAATACTCGTAAGTTTGAATTCATTAAGGAAGCTTCATGCTGCCCACCTGCTTCAATAGCACGCTCGATTTCATCCAACTTTCCTCCAAACCGCAGCAAACCCATTTTCAATATTCTTGATAGCGAGTTATCATAGGAATTACAAAGACGTAGGGTTTTCTGGATATTTTGCCAGTCCCACTGACTTCGAACATCTTTAACGAAATCAGGATTGATAATATTTTTTCTTCTCAAGCTATACCCTCTTTCAATAGCAATGCCTAACATAAGCACTGAACTAAAAAGGATGGGATACATCATAGCTCCACCTTTTTCAAACAGAGACAATAATTGCCATTGCCCTAAAGAAGGAGATTGTGCTGCGAAGACCAACTTAGGCATCATAAAAAGGGAGAAACTAAGGTAGAACAAAACGATTTTTAAAGCTCGATGCATATTTTTTTATTAGGTGGCCAGGGCATTATTAGAAAGGTTCGTGTTTTAGACTATACCCGTCTTTTACTAGGCTCGTCCCTGTCTATTCAAAGCCCAGCCCAACTTTTATAGCACGAAAATTTCTCGATTAGCAAGAAATCAACTTTTAACAAAGTGGATTAAACTCTTTAAACATAGGGCTTTTTGCTATATATTTAACCATCAACTAAACTTTCAAATTACCAAAATGTCCCAAAAATACATCAAGTTTTCTCTTATATTCTTATTTCTTTTTTCATTACTTATCAATCTAAATTGTTCTACCACTAAAGAACCAAGGTCCGTTCCGCCATCCAAACTTTTGCGACAAGCAAAAAAATTTTTTAAGAACGATGATCCTGGAAGAGCAAAAAACAACATTGAAACTTTGTTGGAAGACTTCCCTGACAGCAAAGAAAGGATTGCTGGTTTGATGCTTCTGGGAGATATCCATTACAAAGAAAGAGAATATGAAGAAGCAAAATTCAACTACCAGAAATTCAACGAACTTTATCCAGCACATAAATTTGCAGATCGCGCTCATTTTTACAAAGCAATGGCAAACTATAAACTTTCTGATCTAGCATCAAGAGATTTAACTCCTGTACATTCCGCATTGGAAGGTTTCGAAAACTTTATAAATGATTACCCTAAAAGCACCTACAAAATGCAAGCGCAACAAAAGATCAAAAAGTGCCTGGATATTTTGGCTCGAAATATTTTTGAGATTGGAAAATTTTATTTTCGAACAGGATCGTATCAATCAGCAATTATCCGCTTAAAAAGTTTCATGGTTGAATACCCAACCCATTCTTTCATTGCGGAAACAGAATTTCTTTTAGCGGAATCCTATTTTTATGAGCAGAACTACAACCAAGCACGTGCTCACTACAAAATAGTTCTACAAAAATACCCAAGAACAGAGTTTGCAAAACAAGCCCGGCTTAAACTAAGGACCTTAAGAAAGCTATAACGTATGGTCAAGAATACTTATAAAAAAAACGGCTATGAAAATAATTCTTCACATGATCCTCTTAACCAATACCTGAATGAGATTAATAAAATAAATCTGCTTTCTAGAGAAGAAGAGATAACACTCGCCAAAGGTATCAAACAAGGAGATTCGAAAGCTATACAAGAAATGGTTCGTAGAAACCTAAAATATGTCGTTACGGTCGCAAAAAAATATCGAGGATACGGTTTGTCTTTGCAGGATCTTATCGAAGAAGGCAATATTGGATTGATTCAAGCGGCTAAACGATTCGATGTCTCCAAGAATGTAAAATTTATAACCTATGCTGTGTGGTGGATAAAGCAAGCAATCATGCATTCCCTTGCAGAGCAGTCCGGAACTGTCAGGCTGCCAGTCAAACAAGCTGGAAAGGTTTCCCGATTCAATAAAAAAAGTCAAGAAATGTGCCAAAACATGGAACGCGAACCCACCCAGTCAGAAGTTGCTAAAAGCCTAGGATTTGATGATGATGAAATCAATTCCATCATGCGTGCATATCGCAAGCACTTCTCTTTAGATACTCCGCTAGAAAATGATGATCAGACTCCTTATCTAAACTTGCTGGAAAATCAAGATTCTATTCCGTATGACGATCAAATCATGCACAATTCATTGAATGAAAAAGTTGATAAAATGTTGGAAGATCTTTCGGAGCGAGAAGCTATGATTCTTAAAATGCGATTTGGGTTTTCGGGTGAAGTTAAAACACTTGAAAACATAGGGCAGAAAATTGGCTTGTCACGCGAACGCGTTCGGCAAATCGAAAAACGCGCGAAACAGCGATTGAAATCCAAATTACAAAAAGAAGCATGGATCAACGAAGACGAATAATAAAACATGCTGACTGAAATTTTCTTACTTTGTCTTTTCGCTTACATATGCGGTTCCATTCCTTTCGGTGTTCTTCTCGCTAAAAAACAAAGTATTGATATCCGCGAATATGGCAGCGGAAATATTGGTGCCACAAACGTTGCACGTACTTTAGGAAAAAAAGCAGGACTTTTCACCTTAATCGGAGATGTGTTTAAGGGGTGGTTGGTAGTTTTTATAGCAAGCCTATCGTTTGGAGAAACCATAGTCGTTGCTTTGGCTGGTCTCGCTGTATTTCTCGGACACCTTTTCTCTATATTTCTAAAGTTTAAAGGAGGTAAAGGAGTTGCAACTGGGCTTGGGGTGCTCAGCTTTATCATGCCTTTGCCTACCCTATACTCTATAGCGATTTTTATCCTGTGCCTTAAGATATCAGGTTATATCTCTTTGAGTTCAATTTTAGCGGCTATTATCTTACCAATTTTGGCGATTTATTTTAAAATGCCACTACCCTTTATTTATCTAGCCAACATATTGGCCCTATTTACACTGCAAAAGCATCATGACAATATCATCCGCCTACTTCAAGGAAATGAACCGAAGTTTTTGAAAAAATAGAATTTGACAATATATACTGAAGAAATATAATTAGAAGCTTGGGAACTCCAAGCATTCCTAAAAATCTAAAAAAAGCGGGAGTAACTCAGTGGTAGAGTGCAACCTTGCCAAGGTTGAAGTCGAGGGTTCGAACCCCTTCTCCCGCTCCATTTTCATCGTTTTATCTAGAGCGGGGCACCGTCGCCAAGTGGTAAGGCCGAGGTCTGCAAAATCTCTATCGGCGGTTCGAGTCCGCCCGGTGCCTCCATTCCCATTAAAAACAAGCATTTGCAAAATAATGGTACGATGGAGAACAACCTGGTTCTTTAACAACGTATTAATGCTTCCACAAATCTTTCAGGATCAAATTCCTGCAAATCTTCCGCTTTCTCACCAACCCCAATAAAATGAATTGGTAGCTTTAATTCTCCAGACAAATTAAAAAGCACCCCCCCCTTTGCAGTGCCATCGAGTTTTGTCATCACAAACCCGTCTAGTTCAAGGGTTTCGTGAAAAAGCTTAGCCTGTGAAATGCTATTTTGGCCAAGAGTAGCATCCAAAACTAACAAAGTTTCGTGCGGGGCACCAGGTAACACCTTTCCAATAACCCGTTTTACTTTTTTGAGTTCTTCCATTAGGTTTTGGTTGGTCTGTAATCTGCCTGCCGTATCAATCAGAACCACATCCACACCTCTTGCAACAGCGGCCTGCACAGCATCATATGCAACGGCAGAGGGATCGGCACCGCTTTTCTGGCTGATGCAATTTATGCCTGCACGATCTGCCCACACCTGTAATTGGTTTATGGCAGCTGCTCGAAATGTATCTCCTGCCGCTAACAAAACTTTTTTTCCTTCCTGCTTCCATCTTTGAGCCAGCTTTCCAATGGTTGTTGTTTTACCCGACCCATTGACACCCACCATCAAAATCACTAAAGGTTTATTTTCTTTGAAAGTTATAGGCTTTATATTCCGTGATAGAACTTCTGTCATCCGACTTTTTAATTGCTGTAAAACTTCTTCATTTTCTCGAATACGATTTTTCGCTACATCCTTCTTTAAATCTTCCAGAATAAACGAAGCAGAATTCATTCCAACATCTGCTGTCAGAAGGATTTCTTCCAATTCTTCCAGCAATTCAGGGCCAACTTTTGCCTTACCATGTACAACATTTTCTATTCCGCCGGCAAGACTGGAACGAGTTTTTTGTAAACCCGATTTGAGACGAGAAAAAAAACCAGACTTGGGTTCTTCTTTCGATGTTTGAGTTTCTTCCATTTATCCCCCCTTATTACTCTAATTAATAGCCAAAATTCGAGCGGTATTTTAAAAAGTTTTCCCTATCTTGCTAAAAAGCTACTTTTCGAATAGAAAAAAGCCATTGTTAATAAAATGAATAGCTATTGCCAAGCCTTTCAAATTGGCTTTAGTTTTATTTTGTACCTCATTAAAAATCTGCCCGCAAGATTGAAATTTTACAAGAGGTTGTTTTATAACCCTTATTCCTTATCTAATCTTCTGGATAACTTATTTCCTTCTTCTCATAATAATGGGAGAAAAATTAATTAGCTAAAAAATCACAAAGGCCTTTATAGGTAAAGTTTTATTTGATTTCAACCGCTATGACATTTAGACTCTTTTTGCTAGAGGATCCCTCGTTCCGGTTCCGGAAAAAAGAGCTGATATTTTCTCAATAGTGAAGTTAGTTGAAAAAGCTTCGTAATAGTCAATCTACTTAATAAATATCCACCTATAGGTAAAAATATGAAAGTCGCTGTTTGTAACTCCGTTGGAATCGATGCCGATGGCTATGCGATGATTCACTCACCAAGCCGTTGGACTAATAGCACCAAAGATCTCAGTATATTCACCTATTACCCCTGGCAACTTGCCTATTGTTCTTCTATCTTAAAAAGAGATACTGATCACGAGGTCAAATTTTTTGATGGATGTCTGGAAAAATGGGATCACGACGTATTCGTCGAAAAAGTTTCCGAATTCGGCCCTGATTATCTGGTAATGGATTGTGCCACACGGACTATTGAGGCAGATAGCAAATTTGCAAAAGAAATTAAGCTTAGATTTGGAACCAAGCTTATTTTTTGTGGGCCTCATCCTACAACCTTTCCTGAAGAAGTCAGCGAATATGCTGACTTTGTGATTCTTCGCGAATACGAAATGGTTGTACTGGATATTTTACAAGGAAAAAACCATCAAGACATCATGGGTCTATGGCCAAACAACAATATTCGCCCTCCCCTCGATGTCAATAATTTACCATTACCAGAAGACGATGATGTATCGCGCCTTGACTATGGGATGCCCGGAGAACCCTCCAGTGAATATCTAGAAATCCAGGCCTACGCTTCGCGCGGATGTCCCCTATCTTGCACCTTTTGCGTATGTGGAAACATTTCTTATCAACGCCCTAATTGGCGGCCCAGAAACCCGGAAAATGTTGTTTACGAACTACAGACTTTGCGAGCTAAATACCCTGAGTTAGAAGGAATTTTCTTTGATGAAGAAGTTCATAATGGCAGTAAGAAATATATTCTAGAATTAACAAAAGCTATTCGGGAAAATGGGCTCGAAGACCTAAAGTACGATGTCATGTGCGGGCAATGGCCGATGGATGAAGAGGTACTCGATAATATGAGAAGTGCTGGCTATTACATGGTTCGTCTTGGTATAGAAACAGCAGGAGAACATGCCGCAAAGGGTATGGAACTGCAGAGGAAGTTTAATCTTCCAAAGCTCAAACAGTTGATGCAACACGGAACCAATATTGG